>DAISHM010000022.1:7806-9565 GCA_036822535.1 Candidatus Caenarcanales bacterium | reverse complement strand
TTTCCTAAAGCTAGATCTCAAAGCTTATGTAGGAGTTCAGTTGCATTAGACCTTTTACCACCACCTAAAAACCCCCATTTAATTTTTTCAGGCTGTTGCTGAATAGTGTCAATTAAGATGCGTGCATAATCTGGATTAGCAGATATATCTAAATTTAAAAATTCTTTAGTCGCATCAATACTATCTGCGGTCAAAGGAGCTACAGCTCGCAAACCTTTTTTTATAAAAACAGGTACATTAGCAATATCTTGAGAAATATTTTTTATAGTCTGACCTACACTTTGCAAATTTTTACCCTGTCTAAATTTTTACTATTTTAGAGAAGCTATGAAAAATGAAAATTCTCATTAGTTCTCTAAGTATAAAAAGTAAATACCTAGAATCTTTTGATAAGACTTAGCCTAAATCACTAAGAGACTCTAGAGTCAGAATTTACAGGATCTTTAGGTACAGCTCTATAAACCTCATAACCAATAACCCCGATGAGATCATCCTGTTTAGTATAGGTATCTAGATCTTCGCTAATAAAGCCCTGCGGCAAGTCTTCATTCTTCACATTATTCAGCAATAAATCTACAAAAGAACTTAACATTTCACGCAACTGTCTCTGAATGCTAAACATCACATTCTCTGGAGAAGTGTCACGCCTATCAGTAAGTAAATTACTGTCAGCATAATTCTCAGTCAGTGCATTATAAAAAGACTCAAAACCTTCATTCTTCAGCTTGGTTCTTAAAACTGTATTTAAAGTTTGCTGCTCGCCAGTCTCAAGTGATTTTAGAAACAATAAATTAGTTTCTTGTTTTTTTAGAATATTTTTTGAGTTATTAATTTCATCTAAAAGAGCCTGAGAAGTATTAGGAATTAAGAGAACATCAGCAGAATAATCTTTAACAAAAGATTTATCTGAATTTTTTACATCATGGAGAAAGTGTCTGTAGATAAGAGTCTTATAGCTTAGATCTAAAACTTTAATAGCTTTTTGGTCTACACCTTTATCCTTAAGTTCCTGTAAACGCTGCTGATATTTATCAAGTAAATCTGTAGCAAAACCAGAACTACGGCTAGCATCTGCATTAGTATAAGCAGTTTTAAAATCATTTTTCAGAAAATCATCCCAAGCCGTTTGATCAGATAAATCTAAGCTCGTAAATTTTTTATACTCAACTGCCTGAGTCTCTAATTTACTTTTCGTAAATGACATAAGGCTAGTTATTTCAGTTTCATTCAAATCTAGAAGCTTTTCAGCTTTAGCTGCTAAAGATTTCTCTGTCCATTTTAAAATTAAATTACGAATATCATCACTATTATTGTGAGCAACTTCAGTCATAGCTGAAAATACTGACCTTTGAATTATATTTGCACCCTTTGAATCTAAATTCATATTATGAGGAAATAAATACTCTATAGCAGCATCTTGTATAGAATCATTAATCGCTAATTTAAATTGTTCTATTTTTTTATTAAGTGGCTCATATTCCTTTAACCATCTAGAAATAGATCGACGCATTGGATAATAATCTTTAAGATTATTACGATCCAAGGTCAAAGTAAAAGGTTTATCATCTAAGTCTAGATTAGCAATTCTTGAAGACAATTCATTGCTCTTAGTGTTTAAATCAGTTTGCATTTTAAATCTTATATGATCTTCTAATCCACTTTTATTTATAAAAGCCGTTCCTCCAGAGTGTTCCACTTGAATATCAGCATGAGCTGGAGCCAGAGGGTCTATCATTTTTTGCTGCTCATCTCTAGATAC
>DAISHM010000022.1:0-7796 GCA_036822535.1 Candidatus Caenarcanales bacterium | reverse complement strand
ACAGAGAAAGGACCTAAATCATACTTAGCATCAGCAGATGGAGTAGCCGCTAACCAAGAATTAATTTCATTTTTTACCAGACGTGTTACTTTTATTGGATCAAGATTATTATGGACATCGTAGAATGCTCTCTGCTGCTGATCTATCGATAACATCTCTTTATCTAAAGCAGTGCGTTTTAATTTTATAAATTCATTTTTAGCTTCTGTATTTAGATACTCTGGGTTAATTTCTATATCTACACTAGTCCCCGCTTTTTGCATAATACTAGAGAATGCAGATAAGATTTTATTGTTAAGTTTAAAAAGATAATTTTCACGCTCTGCTATAGCATGAAGTTTATTACTAATCTCTAAGTAATTTGCAGACAGAGTATCTAGAGTATCAGAATACTTTTGAGGATCAGCTTCGTATCTCATTGCAGGAAGCAAAACTGTGGCATTTAGTATTTTCTCATAACTTTCTGAAAGACCTAGCCCTAGGTCTTTATCAAGCTTCTGCACAGTTCTTCTATCTATTAATTTTAAGAACTCTTTAGATACAGAATCCTGCAAAGCTTTTAATTCAGTTTTAATTTTACTCTTCTGATCTTCGCTAACGCTAGAATCTAAATTTTCCAAAGCCTCTACTTTATCAATACTAACGAAATTATGGATCTTATCGTAGATCTGATTTACTATAACATCGGCGATACCCTCTCCACCAAAAGCTAGCTTGAGCTTCTTTTTAAATAGATCAGAAGCCTCTCCTGTACTAAATTCTTTAAGACCAATTTCTTCAATAATAGATCTTACTGCTTTCACTTCGCTTAATTCATCACTAGCGAATAATAAATTTTTAAATAAATCTCTTTGTGTCTCAGTCAATTGAAATGGTGATTTATAATCACGATGAGTATATTTGTTAATAAACTCCTGCGCAGAATTGCGAATTAATTCTGCATTCTTAAGTGAATCTTCATTTAAAATATTGCTGTCGATTTTAGCAGAAGCAATAGCTAGAGCGTAAGAAAGCACGGGTCCAGAAAGGTCTCTGCTATCATCCTTATTCTTTTGATCCAAGTTGTATACAGGAATAACACCATCTTTATCAATAGAATTAGAGAGAGTTTCAAATAAATTAGTGACTTTAAAAGCTTCTTCAAAACTAATATCTTTAGTAAAAGAATATATACGAGAAAATACTTGATTAGGGTCGTTAGTAGCTGTTCCCTTAGGTAAATCTACTAAAACTTTTAAACTTAAGCTTCCTAGTAATGGTCTAAAATCACCTATCTCTTTAGCTAACTGTTCTGATTTTTGGTCAGCATCTAATCTAACTAACTTAGCATCGACTTTATCCTGAATACTCTTCGGTGGCTTAGCCCACTTATCTCCAGAGAATCCTAGCTGATTAAATGCAATTACACTCACTGTAACACTAATCCTTAAAACACTTAACGTGTAAACATATATATAGTTTTATAGAAAAAATTTGATATTAAATTTTCTTTAATCGCGCTTTTAAGAAAACTGAATCTAATGCCTCATTCTCGGATGAGTCTAATTCATTCTCGTATTCTCTGTCTAGCTCTTGAGCGTAGGCGTTGAGTTCATCGCGCTGTTCAAGAGTCAAAAGATAATCCTCTATGTCTAGAGTACCATCATGTAATTCAGTTATGGTTTCTCTAATTAAATCACTTTTAGTAGTTCGATAGATCTCAATCAGAGCTTCTTTCACAAACTCTAAATCTAAATAAAAACATAACTTCTTAAGAAGTTTAACATGATGAAAGATACTCGCTTTCTCTTTTAACATTTTCAATATCAGTGCAGCTTCATTATGTTTTTCAAATTCATCAAATTGCTTTGGTGTTAATATTTGCTTTAACTTCATTTTATTAATCTGAGTTTGTCTTTCATAATTCATAATAGCGAAAATCCCCTTTATGGTCCTACAGAGATAAAGGGGATTTTCGGGGTAGTTTGACAAATAGTTTGATTCACTAAGCTATTTTAGTCTTACTCATAATACGCCTATATGCAGAAGGATCTGTCATAACATCTTTAAATGTTTCAGCTACTAAGCCTCCAGTTAATTCCAGCCCCTCAGCTAAAGCACCCTCTCCGTGCTTCTCTTTCATGTGATTAACTAATTCTTCTGTCGTATCTCTTCTACCGCCACTTGCAGAAGTTAAGAATGAAGCCAATAAATTCTTAAAGAATTCCGTCGCAGCAGGAAATAAACGTTTTTTATTACCGACTTTAACATCAGCTAGATCTTTTTCTTCTTTAAATAGCGAATCTAAACCAGAAGCCTTACCTAAATCGCTATCAATTTTATCTGACGATGTGGAGTTCAAGAAAGATTCATAAGTCCTCTTTATTTGCTGACTAAGCTCTCTAAGTTTATTTGAAGCAACAGTAACATTCGTAGAAGATATATTATTATCCTTGTTTTCAGCCATAGATTTAACGTGCTTAATTCTATCCGAAATATCTGTATTACCACCTTCTTCTAAAATCTTTATTTTCTCTGGAGGAAGCCTATATAAACCATCTACGTAGCTTAGAAGTAACTTATTTGCCTCAATCTCTTGTTTCTGCTTATATGATGGGTCATGATAATCAGGATTTAATATCATCTTCTCACTCTCTGGACTAAGTTTAAAGGCATCAAAATTAGTATTTTTATGTGTTTCTTTCACAGTATCTACCAGTGCTTTAAATGCGTCTTGGGAAGAGCTGTAAGTTTGATCAAGAACTAAACTTATCTGTCCCTTAACATCATCTGCCGCTCCAATAGCTGATTTCTTCATCTCTGTGATTAGTTCTTGATATGCATTTGTTTGCTGTGCCTCTGCATAAGTCCTATTCATTTTCAATGCAGCTACTGTAGCATTATGAGCATCTGCAATCTTCTCAGTATATGGTTGCAAAGAACGCACACCATCACCAGTATAATAATTATCCTTAATGAAACTGCTTTCTAAAGCACCAAAGATAGCTCTATTAATACCTTCTACACCAGAACGTGTAAAATTATCCATAAACATCTTAGCCAAACCAGTCTCCACCTTATTTAGATAAGTCAATTTTTGATTATTATCTCTCTGTAAAGTAGAAAGCTTTTCTCTTAACTCTGCGATGTTATCATCTTTTTTGATAATTTTATATGAATTAGTACCAGATGCCTCGACCAACTCTTTCGTCTTCGAAGGATCAAGATTCTCAACAAAACTCTTAACCGTCTCTGAATTAGCAATATCTACTTGATTAGTCTGATTTTCTGTAGTCGTGGTATTGGTTCTTAAAGATTGGTCCAATTCACCAATTAAGGCTGCATTATTAGTAAGCTTCTTGAACTCGTCTTTAATTTTAGCTGTATCGTTAGTATTCTGATCAATAATGCCACTATATTGATCTTTAAGCTTTTGAGCAGATTGCCCTAGAATAGTATTAACCTGAGTATTCAAAGTATTCACATCTAAAGAATTTGCCTCACTAGAAGTCTTTTTATTCCTTTCTACTAAGTCACTTAAAGTCTTTTTAACTGCTGACGAGAACTCAGTACCATCAACTGGTTTAAGTGCATCCATAATAGACTTTTTCGTAAGTAATCCAGTAGAACCATCTTCTCCTAAGCCATTCACTTTTCCATTTCTTTTCGCTTTAGTATTAGATATTTTGACAGTAGAACCATCTTCTCCTAAGCCTTTCACTTTTCCTTTAATCTCAGCTGACAGATCTGCTGATGCTGCTACAGCTGCCTTAAACGCAGCTAAATTAACATTAGTATTATCATCAATAGCTTGCTTGATTTCGTCTTTTAAAGAGCTATCCAAGCTGAGTAAGGAACCTTTTTCTGAATTTAATTTACTGATAGCAGCATCTACACTATTTGTTGTACTGAATCCTACAGCACCAGTTAATTTATCTTCAGTTTCACGCTTATATCTGTCGACAAAGCTCCATAATTCAGCTTTGACAGGCTCTGCATTAACCTGACTAGTAGCGGTATTAGTAATTCCTAAAAGCTGCTTCAAAGCTTTTTCTTCAGCCTCAATAGTCTTATCTACATCTCTAGATTTAAGCTCTTGAGCCTTGGTAAAAATTTTGTCTAACTTAGCATTATCATCAGAACTTGAAAGAATTTTATTATTACCGCTTCCCTGCTGCTGAACATCCTTTGCCGCTGTTTGAAAAGCCCCTTTATCTCCATAAGTACTTTTTAAAGCAGTTATAGCTGCCCTTAGGTTTTTAATTGAATTTTCATCTCCTAATTCCTTCTTCGCAGCATCTAAACCTTTTAAAAGATCTTCCTTAGATAAAGCCCCTAATTCATTTTTACTCTGTTTTAACTGCTCTAAACGCTCAACTTTCATCTGAGCTGTAGTCTTAAGTGATTCTTTTGCTTCATCAGCAGTCATTAACTCTGGTGGGTAAATAATAATGTTATTAAACTTACGATCTAACCAATTGAGCATCTCTAATGAAGAATTAACCACAGAAGCTTTCTGCTGAACAGATGTACGTTCCGCAGAAAATTTAGCGTAATGCTCTATTAGCCTAGTACGGTTTTCTACAGATGGATCTATATAGTAGTCTCTGACTATATTTAATCTACTCTGAGCATATTCTTTAAAAGTCTCACCATCGGAAAAAGCCTTATACTCTTTCTTCTCTTCACCAGGTTTCCCTAATATAGTGATACCCTCAAAAGTCTTCATCAAAGAATTAGTCTCTTTAGCTTGACTCATAGCGGTATTAACAATATCAGTTCTAACACCTTTAATAGCCTTGCTGCCCTTCTCGCCGAATAGTTTGACTTCCTCATCTGGATCAGTCGGATACATGAGAATTGGATCGACATACATTTTAACTAAATCTTTAATCTGCTGTCCTATAGTATTACCATCAGGATCTTGATACTTAGTCATCTCAGAACCCTGTAAGACGGACACCTCAAAAGCTTCCTGAATTTTATTTAAGACTTTAGAATTTCTTTTAACGAGTTCATGTGGGCCTGCGTTATCAAAAAAATCTACTAATCTCTCAGCTTTCTTATCAGGTTCATTATTTGTAGATGGATCTATTAAAGCTAATATAGCTTCTCTGAAATCTGGATTTATTTTACCTTTTAAATTACCTAAAACGTCTGCCACACCCTTAAAAGCTTCTACCTGAACTTGGCGTAAAGCATCTGGGTCAGTCTCGGATTTAAAGCTCATTAATAGCAAAAGCCTAGATAAAGCTTTAGCAGAGCTTTCATCATTAATTTTAGTACCCAGCTCCTTCAGCAACTCTTTAGTATCATCCTTGAGCGATTGAAAGTCAGGGTGATCTACGTTAGCTCCCCATTTAATTTTTGCTAACTGCTCTCCTTCACCTGGGTCATGCTGAATTTGTTTAAAATTTTCTTCCCACTTAGCAAGCTTAGTATCAACAACAACTTCTTTTTCCTCAGCAACCTCATTTGCTTGCCTAGATTCCTTCTCTGCTCTATTAAACTTCACTGCATTGTTAGCCGCTGACAGATCTTTATAATAATTGGAGCTAGTAAGATTTATTGAAGTGGTATCTACTGACATTTTTAAATTTTCCCTTTTGCTTAACTACTAATCGTATTTATATAAAGTCACCCATCTATCAGCTTTGACATAAAGTTATGGATTCGTTAAACAATTCATCTTTACAAATTAATAGCATATAGACATTATAAATAAGTGGAGTTCCCCTCGTCAATACATAATTAAAAAAAATATAAAAATTTTCAAATCACAAAATTTAATTTAAATTAAGTTCCCACTTCTATTATTAACTTTTAATCTTTTCTTCAATATCTAATCTAGATATACTAAATCTATACGTGTTACGATTTTATTTCGTTCAGGGGGGGAGATTTTTTTACTGAACTAATACCTTCTAAAAAACTTAAAAATATTCACGGGGGAATTTATGAATTTAAATAATACATCTGTAGCTAATACTAATACAGTAAGGAATCCTTACGAAAAGCACATATCATCTCAGAAAAACACTGTAGCCACACCTAAGCCTTTAGCAGAAGGAGCTAGCGAAGAAGAGAAATTAGCTCATGCACGTAAATCTGCTTACTTAGATGAAAGACGTGAAGCGATGGCAGCTTTAGTTTCGGTGGATGATGAAAAATTATCGGGGATTATAGAGAAGAATAAAGATAAAGAGGAAGTAGGTGCAGCTAGCACTCGCTCTCTAGCAGATCTTTTTAAAGATTGGACTCTACCAGCTAGGATTTTCGGTAGATCAGAGGGCGCAAACTGGGGCTTAAACCTCTTTAAAGAAAAGCTTTCTGCTAATCCATCTTTAGATAAATCTATAGAAAGCCTTACGAAACACGTAGCGAACTTAGATGATAGAGCTAAGATGGAAATGCTAAAGCATGCAGTAAGACAGGGGCATGAAAAGGCAGTAGCGCATATAATTAGCACTGGTAAATTTAATTTAAATGCTACTGATGATAAGGGTCTAAGTGCCGCTCACTTCGCTGCTGCTGCAAATGATGTAAAGATTTTAGAAATGCTGAAAAATGCTGGAGCTGACCTAAATCGCTCTTCTAACGGGAGTCTTACGCCGCTTATGCATGCTGCTAGAGCGGGGGCTGCGGCTAGTGTGAAATATCTTAGTAATACTGATGGAGTGGATATTAATAAGGTAGATGAAAATGGACGTACCGCTTTATTCCATGCGATAGATGCTAAGTCGGTGGAAGCAGCTAGAGAGCTCATTAATGCGAAAGCTGATCTAAATGTGAAAGATAAGCATGGTGAGACTGCTCTACTAAATGCTATGCGATCTAAAGAAACTGCTATCGCAGAAGCACTTATTAATGCAAAAGCTAATCCCGATGTGAAAGATAGAGATGGTGATACAGCTCTACTAATCGCCATGAAATCTAATGAAATGGGTATTGCTAAAGCACTTATTAACGCTGAAGCTGATCTGAATGTGAAAGATAGAAATGGTGATACAGCACTACTTATAGCTGTAAAATCGGGCAAATTTGAAATCGCTAAAGCACTTATTAAAGCTAAGGCTGAAGTAGATCTTAAAGATAAAGATGGGCGTACCGCTTTATTCCATGCAGCTAATTCTAATGCTTTAGATACCGCAAAAGAATTATTAAAAGCTTCTGCTGACCCTAACTCTATAGACATACTAGGTCAGAGTAGCATGCACGCTGCCGCTGCTAAAGGTGATGCTATGATGATTAAATTACTTAGCATCGAAGCTGACGAAAATGGCTGGAAATGGGCTTCTAGTAAGGGAAAAGATATATTTCTAAATACTCCACTTATGCTCGCTGCTTTTAGCGGTAAAGCAGATGCAGTCAGGGAGCTATTATTAAATGGAGCTAATCCTTATGCTAAAAATGCTAGAAATGCGACAGCTTTAGACCTAGCTGCTAACGCAGATACTAAAAAAGTCCTAGAAGATTTCTATAAAAAAGCTGGTGCTCAGCCGATAGAGAAAGATCATCCTGCTTCGGTTTTAAGTAGTGCTATTGATACTTTGGGTGAAACTGTAAGAAAATACCCTCATGCTAGAAATAAAAAGGAGCTCAATAAATTACTTTTACTAAGCCCAGAGACGATAAAGGCTTATGAAGTTAAAAGCATACACGATGCTGCTAGAGAAGGGGATTCACTAGCGATAGTGACTCAATATGTTTCAGGTGCTTATCTTAATGTGAAAGATAATGATGGAACCCCAGCCCACTACGCAGCTAGCAATGGTCACTCAGAAGCACTAAAAACACTACACGAACTCGGTGCTGAT
>DAISHM010000021.1:0-9675 GCA_036822535.1 Candidatus Caenarcanales bacterium | reverse complement strand
TCATTTTAATTCATCAAAAAAAATATTAATTACTATCTGAATTAACCAAGACTTAAAAGCATGCGGACTTTTTAGAGAGTGAAATCCTCTGAATATGCGAATAAAAACTTCTTGAGAAAGGTCATTAAAATCATCCCACTCAGGAGCTAACTGGAAAAATAGAGCGTAAACTACTTTCTGATATCTTTTAACTAATTCTTTAAAAGCGAGCTTATCTCCAAGCTGACACATAGATATAATTTCATAGTCACTGAGTTTAGCGTGGGCTGGTTTTTCAGATTTTTTTAAAAAATTAAATGACATTATAACTTAGATACTAACGCCATATCTTAATTACGTCAAAGGGGACTGTTTATATGCTATTTTAATTCTTTATGACTAAGCCTTTGATTATTGCAAATTGGAAATTAAATATGACTCAAAAAGAGTCTAAGAGCTTTGTTGAGGAGTTTGCAGAAAAAGTAAAAGACACTCAAGATTTAGTCGATATCATGATAGCCGCCCCCTTTACCAGTTTAGCTACAGTATCTCAGGCTCTATCTGCAAATAACCTAAAAAAAGTCAGTTTAGCAGCCCAAGATGTAAGCCAGTTCCCAAACGGTGCTTATACTGGAGAAATTAGCACCACTATGTTAAAGGAAATAGGTGTAGATGCTGTCATAGTCGGTCACTCAGAGCGTCGTGAGATTTTCCTAGAAAACAATTTAGTTATTAAAGAAAAATCTAAAAGAGTTTTAGCTGAAGGTTTAAATTTAATTTTTTGTTGTGGTGAATCACTTGAAACTAGAGAAAAAGGCGAAACTGATAAATGGATTTCAGAGCAAATCCACTCTGCATTTGATGATCTAGATTTCTCTAGTATTGAAAAGAATCAAATAGTTATCGCTTATGAGCCAATATGGGCTATAGGCACTGGTAAAACCTGTGATTCGACCGAAGCTAATCGTGTAATTCAAGAGATTAAACATTTAATTGCAGATATTATGCCTAAAGAAATTGCAGCTTCAGTGAGAGTTTTATATGGCGGCTCAGTAAAGCCTTCTAGCATTAGTGAACAGATGGCACAGCCAGCTATAGACGGGGCTTTAGTCGGTGGAGCTTCTTTAAAAGCTGCTGATTTTGCAGATCTAGTAAAGTTTTCTGTTAAAATAGAGAATAATGTTCTTCTTTAGAAACCAAAACGATATTAGTCAATCTTCTAAATCTGGAGTGGATTTTCATAAGTTCTTTAATAGCCGAGAGAAAGAAGATATTATAATGCTCGCTAAAGAAGTTTCGGGTTCAGCTAAAAGCTTCTTTGAGACTAGTGTTAATGCTTTAGTGGGTCAAGTGCCTAATGAAATGGCAGAGATTAGTATAACTATGAATAAGGACTCACTTAGTCATATGCTTTTTAGTGCTATGGTGACAGGCTATATGACTAAATCTGTCGAAAATAAATTAGAATTAGAGATGCTTATTAACAGAAATGAAAAAGAAATCTCTACTGAAAAGAGCTTAGAAAGCGAAGATCTATTTTAATGCTTTAAGACCTTTAGGTTCCAGCTACTATCAGCTTCAGCAGTCAATGACAGTATTTCATGACCTTCTTCTGCAAGGCTTTTAGGTACACTATCGTAAGCCTCACCATCATCAATCCAAAGCTCCAAGATAGTCCCAGACTCTGAATCATCTAAGCAAATTTTAGCTCTGACGAAATTTAGAGGACATTTCACTCCGCGTAAGTCTAGTTTTTTATTAGGCATCTACTAAATCGATTATAATAGTTTTCATGAATATTGCAGTAGTTTTTCCAGGTCAAGGCTCACAGTTTGCAGGAATGGGTAAGGATTTATACGAAGAGTTTTCTA
Source organism: Candidatus Caenarcanales bacterium (assembly GCA_036822535.1). Taxonomy (GTDB): domain Bacteria; phylum Cyanobacteriota; class Vampirovibrionia; order LMEP-6097; family LMEP-6097; genus LMEP-6097. The sequence goes on along the minus strand of DAISHM010000021.1, from coordinate 7,825 downwards.
AAGTAAAAGAAATCTATTCAGTCGCAGACTCGATTTTCCAAGATTATTATAAAACTAAAGAGCTAAGCATCTCTGCATTATCCTTCAATGCTGACGAACTAAGCTTACAAAATACAGCTTATACGCAACCTACCATTTTAACTTTAAGTATCGCAATTAGTGAAATCCTTAAAGAAAAAGGGCTTTTAAATATATCAGAGGTAAAATATACAGCAGGACACAGCCTAGGTGAGTTCTCTGCATTATACTTTGCTGGCATTTTATCATTAGAAGACTGTCTAAGACTAGTAATTAAGCGTGGTGATTTAATGTCTAAAGCTCCTAAAGGTTCTATGAGTGCTGTAGTGGGACTTAGCGAATCTGAAATACTCTCGCTAATTGAAGAATTTCCTTTAGTCTCTATAGCTAACTATAACGCACCAGATCAGATAGTAATAACTGGTTCAGAAGATGAAGTTCTCAGAGCGAATCAAAGCATAGAAGCTTATGGCACAGAGAAGTCCTTAAAGTTAAGAGTAATTCCCTTAAGCGTTGGTGGTGCTTTCCATTCACCATTGATGAAAAGCGCTTCTGATGAATTTTCTATACTGATTGATAGCGTAAAATTCAATACAGCTAGTGTTCCAGTAGTTCAAAATATCAGCGCCTCTGCAAATACAGACCCAGAGACTATAAAAAAAGATCTGAAAAAACAGATGACTGGTTCAGTTAAATGGACTCAAACTGTAGAGTTTTTAATTGCTAATGATACAGGTGTTAAAGAAATATTAGAATTAGGACCAGGTAAGGTTTTAAGTGGTCTAACTAAAAAGCAAGATAGAAGATTTCCAGCTAAGAGCATACAAGGCTTTAGCGATATTAACGAAATGCTGCTTGTCAGTAAATCTATATAATGTTATTATTTTAAAACCGATGTTAAGTTTTATTACTGTGATTCAGATTTTATCTGGCCTAGCTACTGGTTTTTTAATTTTAGCTCACGAGCCTAAATCAGAGGGCTTAGGTTCTATAGGTGGTTCAGCTCATCATTTTAAAGGTATGCAGAGTAGTGCTGAAACTAAATTAGATCAGCTGACTTGGTTTTCTTTTGCTTCATTTATAATTGCTTCGATTATTTTAGGATTTAATTTAGTTTAGTTTAATAGGTTTCTTAACAGCTAAACCAACTTAGGGGTGCACTCTCACCAATTTAAAATGCACCCCCTTAATATCGCACGAACAATTTTTAAAGAGTTTTATTATTTATTTCTGAACGTAACTTAGCTAAAAGCTCCTCTTTACTCATACTGAGCTGCTCTGGAGCTCTTCTAAACCTAACATTCACACTATTATCTTCCATCTCCTTATCACCCACTATCAGCATATAAGGGATTTGCTCTTCTTGAGCAGTACGAATCTTATAATTCATTCTCTCCGAACTTAAATCAGCCTTAGCACGTATGTCATTATCGATAAGAAAGTCTCTAATACTCAGAGCATATTCATTATGCTTATCAGTAACAGGAATAACCATTACTTGATCTGGAGCTAACCACAGAGGGAAAGCACCTGCAAAATGCTCTATCAGAACCATAGTAATTCTTTCCATAGAGCCAAATATCGCACGGTGAATCATTACAGGCCTTTCTGGATTACTGTCACTGCCAATATAATTCAAATCAAATCTCTCTGGTAAATTAAAATCTAATTGAATAGTGGCTCCCTGCCATATTCTACCTAGAGCATCTTTTAATTTAAAATCTATCTTAGGACCATAAAAAGCACCATCAGCAGGATTAATCTCAAACTCAATCCCTAATTCATTTAGAGATTCCATAAGACCTTTTTCAGCGAAATCCCAGAGATCATCACCACCAATGGCTTTCTCGGGCTTAGTAGATACTTCCACTTTAAAATCCAATCCTAGAGCAGAATATATCTTATCTATAAGACGAAAAACGCCCTGTATCTCCGACTTAAACTGCTCTCTAGTACAAAAAATATGAGCATCATCTTGAGTAAAGCCTCTTACTCTCGCTAGACCATGAACAGCACCACTAGATTCATTTCTATATACAGTACCCATCTCAGCCATACGAATAGGTAATTCACGATAACTATGCTTATTATTTTTGAAGATCAAGACGTGAAAAGGACAGTTCATAGGTTTTAAAACGTATTCCTCTTCATCTACTTTCAATGAGAACATATTGTCCTTATAAAAGGAATTATGACCAGATATATCCCAAAGCTCTGACTTAGCGATATGAGGCGTATCAACAAACTCATAGCCCGCTTTCATATGCTCTTTTTCCCAGAATTTTTGCAGCTCGGCTCTCACTGTCGCAAGCTTCCTATGCCAAAAAATCAGACCAGCTCCAGCCATCTCATGGGTAGAAAAATAATCATGCTGCCTAGCAAGCTTTCTATGATCACGTGCCTCACTTTCTTCTTGCTGCTTTAAATAGTTTTGAAATTCCTCTTCATCCCACCAAACAGTGCCATAAATTCTTTGTAGCTGTTCATTTGCAGTATCACCACGCCAGTAAGCACCAGAAACATTAGTCAATTTTAAATGCTTAATAAACTTAGTATTCGGTAAATGCGGGCCAGCACAGAGATCCGACCAATGTTTTTTACCATTATTATCTACAAAGAAATACTCAGTAGGCTGATTATTTCGATGTTCTTCTAAAAGTTCTGCTTTAAAAAGCTCACCAGCGTTTTTATATTCACTAAGCTTAGCATCTACATCCTCAATAAAAAATTTCTCTATTTGATGAGCCCCTTCAGCAAAGCGTTTCATCTCTTTTTCAATTTTCAATAAATCCTCATCACTAATCTTATGGTCACTGATTTTAAAATCATAGAAAAAACCTTTTTCAGTAGCAGGCCCCACGCCTACTTTAGCTGCTGGAAATAATTTCTGCACGACAGAAGCTAATACATGACTGGTAGTATGTCTTAATACCTCGTAGCTTTTCTTATCACCAACTTTAATAATTTTGACTTTATCTCCGTCACGAATCGGGGTTCCTAAATCTTTTAACTCACCATTAATTTCTAAAGCCACTGCTTTTTTAGCAAGAGAACTAGAAATAGCCTTAGCTAAATCCATTCCGTTAGAGCCTTCGCTCACAGTTTTAGAACTACCATCTTCAAGGAAAACAGATAACATCAAGTTTCAAAGATAGCAGGAATATGAATAGGCAACATTTGTCATTAAATAATAATTTAAGTTTACACGCCCTCCCCGCATGTTATCTTAATTAGCATGAATGTAAATAATTATAATTCAGCTAGAGAATCAAATATTTCAAGGCAAATTTCCCCCATTACAAATGATTCACAAAATTTAGCTGGTGAACAACAGGCTAAAAGTAAGAATCCAGCCCAAGAAGTTAATGCTAACCTGGGAGTAGAATTAGCTAAGGTTCCTGAAACAAATAAACTTGAGACTCTAAACAAACTTTTAAATAGATTTGTGGATCATTTATTAGCAAACCCGATGAAATATTCTATGGGGCATAGTAGCAAAGAAGCCTTAAATTTTGTACTAGATAATGCTAAGGAAAATGAAAGAAAAATATTAGAAAAAGAATTTTCTCAGAAGAATGATGAGCAAATAACACCAAATAGAGAATTTATAAACAAATTAGATCAAATCTTAGAGAGAAGAATGCATGATGAGCAAAGCAAAACAGGTGTATTCTCTTCAGTTTTTCACAATCCAGATACTAAAGCATACCTCAACAGCCAAGACAGGCAAACCTTCTGGCCAAGCCATATACCAGACGAACTAGACTTCACCTAACTCATAGTCATAAATAAGTGGTCTGGATGACTTTATTTTTCAGTTTAATAATAAGGATTCCTATTCTGCTGCTGATATATCACCCCTGGATCTTGAAAAGCTCCAGAAGGGTAGCTTTGGCTAGGGTCTGCGTACTGTGGTGCTCCACTCGAAATTCTTAAAACTTGATCTAGAACAAAAGGAACTGGAGTGCCTTTCGGAATAACTAATTCCTTACCTTTCTGTATAGCCCCGCCTAAAACTCCCAGACCGCCACCGATGGCTGTACCTAGAGCAGCACCTTTACCAATTTTCCCACCAGAAATAGCTCCACCGACTAATCCACTTAAAGCACCACCAGCAGCTCCTACCGCAGTAGTCTTAGCGAAGTGCTTTACACGAGCATGATCTTCTGCCGCTAAAGTAAAACGATTTTGGTCAATACTCGCAGAAATCGGAATCCTCGCACCATATGGAGTAACTAAAGGCTTTAATCTATTATCAATTTTACCTGGGTCACCAGCTCTTCCAGCTGGGCTCACGCTAGTAATCTCTGCCTCTACTATCGCACCTGCTGGAACTACCACTGCTGATCCAGAATAAACGGGGGCAGCAAGCTGCAAAGCAATAGTCTCACCGACCTTAGAAAATTCTGAACTTAGAGTCTCAGTTAAAACCGCCTGAACTGGCGTACCTGGAGCAACAAAGCTCACAGAGCCTTTAAAATTCTCGGCAGCTACCGATAAATAAGAAAAACTAAAAGCAAGTATTAAAAGAAATTTGGCTAAATTTTTCATACTCTAAAATATCCCTTTAAATATATTATTCCACTAAGCTAAACTTTAAGCTTATTAACTATAGTATCAAGTTTATTTTGTAATTCAAATATATCAGCGCTTTCACGGTAGGCAGCTAAAATTAGTAAGGACAGAGAATTGAACTGATAGAGAAAAACTAGACCTTTTTCAGCTAAGAAAATAAACTTACGTAAATTATCATTTTCATTTTGAGCTACAGAAAAATCTTCAATATATTCAGCAAAACTATTTAAATTTACAGCCTCTAGATAATCTCGCGAAAATTCATGAATTACACTAGCAAGCTCATCAAAAAGAATAAAGGCATCAACCTCTGCATAGGACTGAAGTTCAAGAATTCGATCTTTTCTTTTTTCGGTCTCGGAAAGATTCATCTCTAAGTATCCTTTTTAGCAGCTTTACTGACGACTTCTATAGAACTCACATCTAACCATGGTTCACCTACGGCCACTTCAAAGACCCTAGCATTAATCTTCAAAGTATCTCCCTGAGCTAAATTGAGTTCTTCTTCCTTATTTTTAAACATATCTAATTTAACTGCGAGTTTTAATTCCACTAATGGAACCTGTTTCTGATCTGGTCTAGCTAAAACTATACCAATATAGCTTTTCGCATCACGCATTGCTGGTGGGTAGTCTAAGGGTAATGATGAAAAAGAATAAAAATCACCTAATAATTTAACTCTTTTCCCTTTATAGGCTTTAGGATTAGCGACTAAATCTTTTAGCTTCGTATAAGCTCCATCGCAGAGTAGCTCTATGTTATCAAGCTTATTCTGCGCAAGAACATTAGTATAAGTCCCAGCCGATATATAAATTAATGAAAGCGGAAAAATAACAAATAAAAAAAACTTTGCTAATCTATTCATATTAGATAAATAGTACCAAGATAAATAAAAGTTTCAAATTAAAGATTAATGGGCTTACTTGACGACATCAGAAAACTTAGAGAAAGAGCTGATAACCTTAACAATAATTTAAAAAGCCCACCGCGCAAAAATACAGAGGAGGCAGCTTCTAAATTTTCTAGAACTCCCTTCGAGAGTCGCTTACAAAAATCTTACATAAAGACAGAGACAGCAGATACTAAGGAGACAGCTGCTTTAGACAGTATTTATGGGCATAAGACTGAGCTTCTAGGTGAAGGGGTAAAAGAATATAAAAAACCACTAAATCAGGAAAAAGTAAATAAACCCAGCAGTGGTACAAGTTTTTTCAATAAAAGATTTAATACAGCAAACAGCCAAAAAAAAGAACACGGTGATTTAAAAGAGAGTTTCTATAACAGCCTTACAGTAAAGGTTTTATTAATTTTTTCAGCTTTAATAATAAATTTCCTACTACTTAAAATTGAACAGGGGGAAACTAATCTAGATAGAAAGAGTAAAATCAGCAGGCTTTCGTCAAAAACAGTACCGAATGATAATCAAGCGTATTATTTGAGTAAAGGCTTAATCATCTGCTCAGGTAGTTTCAAATCTCCAGAGGAAGCTAATCTACAACTCAATAGAATTAAAAAAATCACAGAACAAAATACCAAGCTTGTACAAATAGCTGATTATTACACTATACAAATAGGTGATTACTATTTCAGTAAAGATGATGCATTCTATGTTTTCAGCGAGCTTTCTGCCATGGGGCTTCTAGATTTGTCTATTCGCTCCATCTAAGTGACCAAGATATTGTAAAATATCGTTTGTATGTTTAAAAACCTTCAGAATAATTTTTTGCTCAGAAGACTTCACTCTTTAAGTGGTGTTTTCCCCGTCGGGCTGTTTATGGTTTTCCATTTATTTGCGAACAGCGTATCTATTTTCAGTGCAGATAACTATAATTTTATAATCAATTTTTTACGCTCACTGCCCTTCGTAGAGTTAATTGAATGGGGTGGAATCTTTTTACCGATTATATTTCACGCTGCATATGGAATAGTGATTTACACTACGGCTAAACCAAACCATATCCAGTACAGCTACTTAGAAAACTGGCGCTATATTTTCCAGAGATTAACTGGTTTGATCGCTTTAGTATACATTACCTATCACGTACTTCAATTCAAAACAGTCCATGATTTAGACTATAACTACATCGCACAAAGCATGGCGTCATATCAGAGAATAGATTTCCTTCCAGAAATCCCTTTCTTAAACCCTTTTAGCATTTATTGGTTCTACGTAATCGGCTTAATTTCTACTATATATCACTTCTGCAACGGGATATGGAGTTTCTGTATCACTTGGGGAATTACTGTAGGTAAAAAATCTCAAGATGCAGTTCTAGTAATATCTTCAATTTTATTTTTAGCTTTAAGTGCCCTTAGTATCCTTACTATTAATAGTCTTTATACTGTAGGTCTTAGCATGGGCTGCTAAGAAGCACCTAATTCCGTAGCTAAACACGCCTCTAAGGCATTATACGTTTAAGAATTTCACTTAGATGTGCTTCTTGACCTATGGCCATCAGATGTATACCTTTAAAGCCTAGGTTCTTCACCTCAAGACATATCTCTTTAGAATATTTGAGACCTATTTCACGCTGTGCGTCAATAGATTCAGTTTCAGAGATGCTCTGATCTGCGGCTACTTTCTCAAGCTCAGAGCTAATATAATCTGGTACATTAACTCCCCAAATATTTTTATGCATAAACTCTGCCTGTTTTAAGCTTTTTATCGGAGTAATACCTAAAAGCGTTTTAGATGCTAATTCCTCACCTATAGCTTCCCTAAATCTTTTTAATTGATCTAAATCAAAGCATATCTGAGTTTGAAAGAAATCTACTCCTAAATCAATTCTTCTTAGCATAGTTTCTTTTTGGGCTAATAAATTCTCCAAACCAGGATGTGCAGCAGATCCTACGCAGAAATTAAAATTATTCAGATGAGGTTTTAATTCTTTACCTGCTAAATCAAAACCCGATTCCAAAATTTTGATCACCTGAATTAATACCTCAGTAATTAAATCAAAACTGGCTTTCGAATCTAGGTATAATCCCTGTATTAATTCATCTCCTCGTAGCGGCAGTATATTTACTAAATTTAAAAGCTTCGCAGAGAGAAGGTCAGATTGAACAGCTAATCTATTACGATCTCTACAGGTGATTTGCCATATAGGCTCTATATTAAACTCACGATTAATTAAGTGACTCACTGTCATGGAAGATATCTTCACAGTGGCTCCTGAATTATCAGTTATATTAATCGCCGAAACCAAACCTTTTAGCTTAGAGGCGTTTTCTA
>DAISHM010000020.1:0-9704 GCA_036822535.1 Candidatus Caenarcanales bacterium | reverse complement strand
TTCGGGCCATTGAATCGAGAAGGTGGGCATCGTAGGCTGAATGTAGCTATTACTATGGCGAGAAATAAAATCAAAAAATTTAGTTCTATAAGTTCTGCTGATATAGATTTAAGTAGATCTAATGCTAGAGGTGTGAGGATGTTAAAAGAGTATTTAAAATATGCTGAAACTCACTTTCTGAGCACTACTAAAGCACAGCTTAAAACTTCTTTAAATGAAAGTGGTGATTTACATAAGATTATCGCTAAGGCATTGGAGACTCAGGGTTTTATCGTTGATCAGTTTTTAGGTTCATCATCGTATAAAGTCGATTTAGCCGTCAGAGACCGTGAAAACCCAGAACAGTATTCTTTAGGCATAGAACTTGATGGTTACTTCTATAAATCCGCTAAAAGTATTAGAGATAGAGAGAGGCTAAGAAAGCAGGTTATGCAGTCTTTAGGGTGGAATATCTGTAAGATCTGGTCTAGAGACTGGGCGAAGAATCCAGATGCAGAGACTGAAAAGCTTATTAAGTCGCTTAAATTAGAGCAGAGTATTATTTAAAGTTCTTATAAAGTTTTAACCTTGGGTATAAGCCATTTGTTGGGATATAATTATTGCAAATGGTCACACAAGAAAAACCTAAAGAAACACTGTCATCAGTTACTATCAGATTCGTAGGAGATAGTGGTGATGGGATGCAGCTCACGGGCACTCAGTTTACTAATACTAGTGCGCTTTTCGGTAATGATATAAGTACCTACCCTAATTTCCCTGCTGAGATTAGAGCACCTCAGGGTACTTTAGCTGGTGTCTCTGGCTTCCAGATTCACTTTAGTTCTAATAACATTCATACCGCTGGTGATCATTTAGATGTACTGGTGGCGATGAATCCAGCTGCTTTTAAAACTAATATCGCTGACCTAAAACAGAACGGTATTCTTATAGTGAATGAGGATTCTTTTAATGCTTCTAATTTAAAGAAAGCAGGTTATAAAGAAGATGAAGATATTTTTGCTAAGTATTTAAATAAATGCAGAGTTTATAAAGTGCCTATTACTAAGATGACTTTAGGTGCTTTAGATGGCTTAGATATGATGGCTAAAGCCAAAGAACGCTGTAAGAATATGTTTGCTTTAGGTCTTACTTACTGGATTTATTCTAGATCTTTAGAGCCGACTATAGAGTGGTTAGAGAGCAAGTTTGGTAAAAAAGAAGATGTATTAGAGGCTAACGTAAGAGCTTTAAAGGCTGGTTATAACTTCGGTAATACTACTGAAATATTCCAGAACACTTATGAAGTGCCTAAAGCACCGATTAAGCCAGGTGTCTATCGTAATATTACTGGTAATCAGGCTATATCTTTAGGTTTCGTGGCTGCTAGTGAGCTTGTCGGTAAGCCATTATTTATCGGTTCTTATCCGATTACTCCAGCGACAGAAATTCTACAGGAATTATCTAAGTATAAGAACTTCGGGGTAAAAAGCTTTCAGGCAGAAGATGAGATTGCTGGTATAGGATCTGCTATAGGAGCAGCTTTCGCTGGTCAGTTAGCTATCACTACTACTTCTGGTCCAGGTATTGCTCTTAAATCTGAATTTATGAATTTAGCTGTAATTACTGAACTACCTGTGGTTATCGCAGATATTCAAAGAGGTGGCCCTTCTACAGGTTTACCTACTAAGACAGAGCAGACTGATTTACTACAAGTACTTTATGGTAGAAATGGTGAGAGCCCTATACCTGTAGTCGCTGCTAAAAGTCCTTCTGACTGCTTCTTCGCTGCGATAGAGGCGTGTAGAATAGCTATAGAACACATGACCCCAGTAGTGATTCTCAGTGATACTCAGATAGCTATCGGTTCTGAGCCATGGAGATTACCAGAGATAGAGGAACTGAAACCTATTAAGACGAGGATACACGAGGATGAAGCGAGCTTCGCTCCGTATCAGCGTGATGAGCTTTTAGCTAGACAGTGGGCTATACCAGGTACTCCTGGCTGCGAGCATACCATCGGTGGTCTAGAAAAAGAGAATATTACTGGTAAAGTAAACCTTAGCCCAGATGTACACGCTGAGATGGTGAAAATTAGAGCTGAGAAAGTCGCTTTAATAGCTGAGAAACTGCCTCCTACTGAGGTTTTTGGTGAGCAGTCTGGTGATTTACTTTTCTTAGGCTGGGGTAGTACTTATGGTGCTATCAGAACTGCTACTGAAGAGCTTTTAAATGCTGGCTTTAAAGTAGCTCAAGTGCATTTAAGACATATAAACCCGCTACCTAAAGACTTAGCTGAGATTATTGGTAGATTTAAGCATGTAGTAGTCCCTGAGCTTAACTCAGGGCAGTTATTGATGATTTTAAGGTCTTAGTTCTTAATAGATGCGAAAGGTATTAATCAGATTAATACTAAGCCATTTGCAGTTTCAGACTTAGTTAGTAGAGCTAAAGAATTTTTAGGAGATAAATAATAATGACTCAGACTAAAGAGTTAACTAAAGCAGATTTCGTTAGTGAAGGTGATGTAAAGTGGTGTCCTGGTTGTGGAGATTACGCTATTCTTTCTTCGGTTCAAACTGTACTTCCTGCGCTAGGTATACCTAAAGAGAAGTTTTGTTTCGTGTCTGGAATAGGCTGCTCTAGCCGCTTCCCGTATTATATGGATACTTATGGATTCCATACTATACACGGGCGTGCTCCTACAGTAGCTTCTGGTGTAAAAATGGCTAATCCAGATTTATCTGTTTGGGTAATTACTGGTGATGGTGATGGTCTTAGTATAGGTGCTAACCATACAGTACACATGATTAGACGTAATATGGATCTAAAGGTATTGCTGTTTAACAATAGAATATATGGACTTACTAAAGGTCAGTATTCGCCTACTTCTGAGAAGGGTAAAGTTACTAAGACATCTCTGTATGGTTCTATAGATAATCCTTTAAATCCTGTAGCTTTTGCGATCGCTTCTGGAGCGACTTTCGCTGCTAGAACTAATGCTGCTAATCCTAAACATATGCAAGAGATACTAAAAGCAGCTGCTGATCATAAAGGTACGGCTTTCGTAGAGATTTTACAGAACTGTAATATTTTTAATGATGGTGCTTTCGCTAAATATTTAGATAAAGATACTAAAGCTACTGAAAACTTAGTCCTAGAGGCAGGCAAGCCACTTTTATTCGATAACGATACTAAAGGTATAGTGATGAATATAGATGGGGCTAGTCCTAAACTTAGTGTAGAAGCAGTAAGTGCAGATGCTTCTGTCTCTGTAAATGGTAATAAATTTCTAGTACATGATCCTAATAATGAAGATCATACTTTAGCTTATTTAATTAGCCAGTTAGGAATCAGTTCTGATGAGATGCCTACAGCAATGGGTGTAATGCGAGCTGTAAGAAAACCTACATACGATGAGGTTCTCTATGAACAGGAAGCTCAAGCTAAGGCTGAGAGAGGTGCTGGTAATCTTAAGAAGCTGATTTATTCTAGCGATATTTGGACGGTTACTGAAGAGTCTCAGACTGCTGCGGTGTAGTTACTGCGTGGTGAGTTAATCTGAATATAATTAAAGTGTCAATTTTGGAATTTCCTTCCAAGAAAACACCTCAATCCCGCTGCGACTGAAACTATCTTCTCCAGCATAGATTAACCTCATTTTGTGTTCGATATTTTCATCATCCTTCTCTGCTAAATCATACCAGCGTCGTAAGCTTTTAAAGAAATCAGAATTAATTGTGCTAGCAGATTTTATTTCTATAGCTTCTATATAATCGCCGCAGTCTAGGAGAGCGTCTACTTCATTTCCAGTCTGGTCTCGCCAAAAATATAAATTAGAGGATAAGCCATAATTGAATCGAGATTTTACTAATTCATTTATTATCATTGTTTCAAATAAAGCCCCTCTATTCATGTGATTTACGAGCTGTTTAGGATTTTGTATCCCAAGAAGCCTAACGGCAAGAGACACATCGTGAAAATAAAGCTTTGGTGATTTTACTAGTCGTTTATTAAAGTTTTTATGATGGGGTCTTACCAGATGAATAATGTAACTTGCTTCTAAAGCTGAAAGCCAAGCTTTGACAGTATTATGGCTTATACCACAGTCGTTTGCAATGCTTGATAGGTTTATTAATTGTCCAGTATATGCTGCTAGGAGTCTGAGGAATTTTTGAAAACCACTTATATCCTGTATTTTAAGTAGCTGATATATATCTTTTTCAAGGTAAGTCTGTATATAGTTTTCAGCCCATACATTAACCTCAAGCTCCCTATCATAAAGAGGTGGATAGAAGCCTTTGAACAAGAGCTTTTCTAGTGTATCGGGGATTTTTTTTGATGCTGCTAACTCACTTAATGAAAATGGCAATAATTGTAGTAGTGCTACTCTACCTGCAAGACTTTGCGTAATACCAGAAAGTAATCCAAAGTGCTGTGAGCCAGTGAGAATGAACATTCCCATCTTTTCTTCTTTATCCACTATGGACTGTAAATAAGAAAATAGTTCAGGAGTTCTTTGAATTTCATCTAGAATTGCCCCATCGGGATATTGTTTTAAAAATCCCCGAGGATCTTCTTGAGCAAAGCTTCGATTATCTATATCCTCTAATGAAGTATAAGGCTTATCAGGGAAAGCCATCTTAGCTAATGTAGTTTTACCTGCTTGACGAGGGCCAGTAATAGCTAGTATAGGAAAACCTTTCGCGAGTTTTTTTAAAGTTTTCTTAGCGTCTCGTTTGATTTTCATTACAGATATATTGTACGCTAATCTTTTGACAAATTGGCAAATTGATTGCCAATTTGTCAAAAGATTGATATTTGTTTTCTATACTGGGCGTGTAGCCGAACGAACAACTTCAAGTCTGAAACTCTTCAGTATGTGTCCAAAGTTACTTAACTCATTTCCCAGCTTGTAGAATCAGTTTAATTTTTAAGACTTGGCTTACCAGCTCTTTAACTATTTTAAAAATCGATATTTTTAAAGCGAGTGGATCTAAGATGCCGAGCTGGTCATAGTTAGATGCTTTACCTGTATCTAAGTCTATGCCTTCTCTATTGCTCGCATGAAAATTTAGCATTTCTAATTTAGCGGCTGGGTCAAAGCCAGCATTTTTAACTATCTGTTTAAAAAGAGCAGGTAAGGCTTCTACGACTATATCGAAGCCTGCATTTACATCTTTACTCAGAGAGACTGATTCCTGAGATCTTTTTAAGCGTTCGATTAAATTGATTTCAGCAATTCCACCACCTAAAACATAACCAGACTCTAAGCACTTTTTAAATGCATTAGCTGCGTCTATGGCAATACGCTTTTTCTCGGCTAAAGCACTCTCTAATTCAGCTGAAAGCAATAGAGTAGCTTCATGTGCTTTAGTGCCTTTAATGAAAACACCTATAGGACTTGCACTACGCTGAATATATTCTAGAGTGCCACTATGACTTTTAATTAATGAGGCTTCAGCACTTAAAAGCTTTTGGCGATTTGCTTTACTAGCACCACTAATACGAATAAGAGCATTAATATCAGTCTGTCTCAGGTTCGTAAGGACGAAAATACCTTCTTTAATAAAAAATTCCTCAATTTTAGGCATGACTGAGCCACTAGTAAAAATAGCTTTAATACCTAAATGTGCGATTTTTTCAGCCATGCTAAAAAGCTTATCTATACTGGCATCTAAGCGAGTAACACCAGCATCGGTACTAATTACATCACTAGATAAGGCTTCTGGCTCTAAAGGACCTTCTATGACTAAGCATTTACAGTCATAGAAATCATTATCGTAGTGATAGTGTGCTCTTTTATTAATAAAATAGGAATTAAAAATTTCCGACTCACGGCGTGAGCAGCTATGAATGGCAGCGATAAAATCAAATTTAGTTATTAAATACTCATAGCTATTCTTTTCTGAAATAGTCTTCGCTAATTTAATTAACAAATCAGTTAGCTCTTTATCCCCCCTCGCTGAAATTAGTGTCACTGAACGTAATCTAGGGTCATCAATATGCTGAATAGATGAAGACTGCCTCTCTAAAAGCTCTATAGTTTTATCTATAGCCATGCTGATTCCCTTTATTAAAGGGATTACTTGGAAACCAGCTTTAATTTTTTCTAAAGCCAAACTGAGAATTTCACTAGCGAAAATAACTACACTAGTAGTACCATCACCGATTTGTTTTTCTTGAGCTTTAGCAATTTCAATTAACAATTTACCAGCAGGATGCTGTATCTGAATAGAGGAAAGGATTTCTACGCCATCATTAGTACATTGAAAATCACCGTATTGGTCTACCAGCATGACATCTAAACCCTTAGGCCCTACTGTATGTCTAACTGTCTCGGCTACTGAATTAATCGCTGCGATATTCGCTTCTAAGGTCTTAATATGGCTGATAGAGTCTTCCATGGCTTATATTATAGGGTATTAAGGCTTTTGATTTTTATCCATTTAGCGTTTTCAGGCTTTAAATACCAGGCTATAGTCTTAGAGAGGTTTTCCTCAAAGCTTGATTCTAATTTAAAGCCTAATTCTTTTAGTTTAGTACCATCCATCGAATATCTGAAATCATGTCCTTTTCGGTCAGTGACGAACTCAATCAGGGACTCGGGCTTATTAAGAATTTTAAGTATGGTCTTTGTGATATCAATATTCCGGATTTCTTCATGCCCAGGGATATTGTAGACCTCTCCAGTTCTGCCTTTTTGACGTACTAAATCTACTGCACGGCAATTTTCTTTTACATAAATCCAGTCACGGATGTTTTCGCCAGTACCGTAGATAGGAATTTTTTCGTTATTTAATGCATTGCTGATAATTACTGGAATTAATTTCTCTGGGTATTGATAAGGCCCAAAGTTATTACTAGAGCGGGTTATAAGGCAGGGTAGTTTATAAGTTTGATGATATGCTCTTACAAGGCAGTCTGCCCCAGCTTTACTAGCTGAGTAAGGATTATTAGGTTTAAAATTAGACTCCTCTGTAGTCGAGGCATCTTCTAGCTTTAACGAGCCGTAAACCTCATCAGTACTGATTTGTAAAAATAAATTAGTCTCAAATTTCAGTGCCATATCTAAAAGATATTGAGTTCCTAAAATATTATTGATACTAAAAATACTAGGATCTGCGATTGAGTTATCTACATGTGACTTAGCTGCAAAGTTAATTACTTCATCAAATCGCTCTTCTTGAAAGAGTTTTAATAATAAATCTTTATCTAAAGTTGAGCCAATTATATGATGATATCTCTCTGAATCCAGCTCAGCATGGTTATCTTTAGAGATATTAAAATCTAAGCAGTCTAAATTAAAGATCTCTAGATCTCTATGCTCTTCGTAGAGTAGTTTTATAAAGTTAGTGCCGATGAAGCCAGAGCCGCCAGTTATTAGTATTTTTTTCATGGGTTGAGTCCTTTTAAGGAAGCGTGTTTAAGCTACTGTTCTCTTTTTTCTGTTTCTCTAATTCTTGTTCTACTATAGTGTCTAGGGCTTTTTCGAATTCTTTTGCGGCAGCTTGTGGATTTGAAATACCGCTTTCACGTACTTTTTCCCTTAAAGTTCTTCTATATTCTTGAATTCGTTTAAAATCTTTCCCTAGTTCTATAGCTTTTAGTACATAATCGGATTCATCCTTTGCTATTAATTCAGGTACTTCACAGAGTTTAAGAAAACTCTCACTGAATCTCCCTGCCGTTCTATCACCTGCTTTAGTTAAGACTGGAACTCCCATCCAGAGTGAGTCTAAGCTAGTACATCCTCCAGAAAATGGGAATGGATCTAGGGCTATGTCGATTTCAGTATAGAGTTTAAAGTAATCTTCTGTAGATACATGAGGATATAGCTTAATTCGGCTGCGTTCGATATTCTGGGCTTCGAAGAATTTCCAGATATCTTCTTTTAAGTTCGAGTCAGCAAGTGCCATATAACTAAGACTTAGTTTGGAATTTGGTAAATGTTCAAGTATAATGCTCCAGAGAGAAAGTACTTTTAGGTTAATCTTTTGCCCTCTGTTAAAACAGCCGAAACTGACGAAATTATTTTTTAAACAAGGGGGGTCTAAAATTTCTATATTTTCGTATTTAGCTTTACATTATAAGTGTTTGATTTCAATTATTTTTTCCGTATAGTTTTTTGTTTCCTCAGCCTTGACCCAGTCCTGTTGTACTAATAGGTAATCCATTTGTGGTAAGCCAGTAGTACCCCAGTAGCCGAACATAGAAATTTGTATGGGTGCTGGTTTTAAAGAAAAAACTTCTAGGGAGTTGAATTTTACATGTCCTAGAGTATCTACTAGAATTTCTATTTCATCTTCTAGAATTAATTCTGCAATTTCAAATGCTGTCTTGTTTCTAATATTTTTAAATGATCTACTTAATTTACGGTATTCTTCTGTACAAGTATCTTCAATATCATAAATATCATTAATATAGTAAGAGTAAAACTCATATTTATCTAAGTTTATTTTTTTAAAAACTTCTAGAAGTAGTACTTCGGCAGATTGAGAGTGAAGGCAAGGTGAAAGTACACCGATCTTAGTTTTCTTGCTTTGGAAGTATTTTTGTTTCTTGAGTCTTGTTTTAATAATCTTTCGTTCTGTTTCTAATTGTTTTTCAAAGCAATTTTGATAAGCAGTACACGCTAAATTTCCTATTGTAAAATCATTAAAACTATAAGCATGGTTTGCCATGTAAATCAGATCACTGTAATGATTATGCCTACTAGCGTTTAAATTGAGGCTTTCCTTTAAATAGATTATTGCTTCATCACATTTACCGAGATTAGATGCGTCCCAAGCAAGGAGATGGCATAGCTCTTCTTTAATGTTTTTTTGCATATTTGGATATAACTCTAATTCTTTTTTTAAGAATGTATAACTAAGATAGTATTCTACTTGTTGGTGAGAGTAATAACCTAGTGTGTAATTTAGTCCTTCTAAATTGGGATTGATGGAATAAGCTTCTAGTAGGCATTTTAAGCATTCAGAGTTATTTTTATTATGTAAATGTCCTATTGCTTCTCTTAAAAGGTCTTGGGCTTTCGTGTTGTTACTCGTCATGTTTTTTAATTTGGTATTGTTATAAAAGGCTTTTGTTTATTGACCTTATTTCTAAAAGAATTTAATTGATTAGTAAAGTAGCTTAAGTTATAGTCTGCATCTATTGTTACTGTTTTATCCCAAATCTTCCAAGGGGCTTTATTCGATTCCCAGAGCTTTTCTAGTTCTAATTTATCTCTCAAAGTATCCATTGGTAGCCAGAAACCATAGTGTTTAAATGCTGAAATCTGCTTACTGTGAGCTAAGTATTCTAATGGTTCTTTTTCCCAAATACATGCGTCACTATCAATTAGATTTAGAACAGTCGGTTCTAGGACGAAGAAGCCACCATTAATCCAGCCATTATCCGTATCCACAGGCTTCTCTTGAAAACCAGTGACAGAATTTTCTTTGTCTACTTTTAAAATGCCGAATCTTTGAGCTGGGCAAATAGCTGTTAAAGTAGCTAATTTACCTGACTGCTCATGAAATTTTATTAATTCTGTGATGTTTACATCGGAGACTCCGTCACCATAAGTCATACAAAAAGTTTCATCTTTTACATATTCTTGAATTTTCTTTAAGCGTCCACCTGTCATAGTGTTTTCACCAGTATCCACTATGGTTACTTTCCAAGGTTCACAGGTATTATGATGGATTTTCATTTCATTATTAGCCTTATCAAAAGTAATGTCT
>DAISHM010000019.1:1001-9708 GCA_036822535.1 Candidatus Caenarcanales bacterium | reverse complement strand
CTGTAAATTTGCTTTAGCCTCGGGGATATATGATTCTAAGTGAATAGTAGGAGCAGAATTATTTCTAGGGAAATTTATTTTCGCATCAATCCCTAAATCACCTAAAGAACGATAAGCCTGTACGCTTCGGTGAAAAGGATGGATAAGATGGAGAATCCCATCTTTAGTAGGTTCTACTAAAGGAGTTAGTAAGTGTGGGAAATACTCATCTTTGATTTTTATAACCTCCATCAAATGCAAATTATCTTTTATCTGATCTAATATTTTCTCTGCTGTATCTTGATATGGCTGTCTTAAAAAATCCATTAAAGTCTGTTTCAATCCTAGAGAAGCTTTCTGTCCATTCACTACAAGTGCGGCAGCTAAGTCTCGAGCTTGCTGGGCATTTTGTGTTCGTTCCAATTCGGCTTCCGCACGAGACTGTATCGGCAGTGAATTCTCAAGTCCATATTTCCGAAGATAGTAATTACGATCTATTGGAGAAGGATCTTCTGGGTTTACTAGATTCATAAATAACAATATTAAATTGCAAATATAAAATCTAAATTAATAAAATTTAATTCTTAGCAAAGAGCCAATCTGCAAAGATCTTATAAAACCTTATTTTAGCTATGAATACTAAAGCAGAGTCAAATTACTTTTCTGTTAGTCCTTTAGTACTTTCTGGAAAGACCTCTAGCAGATTAAATCTTCTATTTAATTGGCTAGATCTCCTCGCTTCAGAAGAGCCTAAAACAGCGAGTGGTAAAACACCTCGCAGCAGGCTAACTCTAAATACGACTATACACGAGATCAGAGAGAATAGTGAAGATCTAAACTCTCAGAGGATTTCATTAGTATCACCTAACTCTAAGGCTCAGTTCGAGTTTATAAGATTTCCTGTTAGCACAGATAGAAAGGTCGCAGAGACTATCGCTAACTTTACATTTATGCGTCCAGGAGGCACTAGTCCTCACACTATCTCCGCAGAAATTAAGGAAGAACCCTATCCTCTAGCTCAGATCAATACAGAGTCTATGGAGAATCTTGAACCTAATCATAAAATTTTCTCCTTACATGATGTAAACATGTCTGGAAGAGAGCCTCAAAGCCTAGAAGAAAAAGAATACCGGGCAGATTTACTAAATAAGTTTAGAATGGTTTTAAATCAATTATTTTGCCAAAACTCGCTCAAAGATATTATTAATAGCTACAAAGCTTTTGAAAAAGTAAATTAATGTACTGGTCGCTAATACCTTTTCTCTAGAATTTACAGCTAGAATAGATAAAGACCTAGATGAAAAAGCTAATGAATTTTTTCATAATATTAGCTGGACTAGCGGTATTGGCTGCCGCTGGTATATATATCTATGTAAAAAATAATGATGTTTCTAAACAAGCCAAAAAGTTTTTGATTCGTGAAATTAATAAAAAACTAGATGGGCATATTAGCGCTAAAGACCTGCGTCTAGAGCTGAAGCCCAGCTATTTAAAAATTGACGTAAGTGGTCTTAAAATCCAAGATAAAACCAAATCAGAGGTACTGAGATTAAATAAACTAAACGCCGAATTATCTACGCCAAATCTGCTTAGATTTAAAATTAAGTTTAATAATCTTAGCACCGATCTTATAGAACTCAATGTAGTAAAGGATAAGCAAGGCGAGTGGAATATCTATAAAATCTTTAAAGCTAAGGAGAAAAAAGGCAAAATGCCTGAGATAGATAATTTGAAACTCAAGAATATCAATATTCGGGTTATTGATGAAATCCAAAATAATCAAATCCTCTATGAAAACCTTACTCTCGGATGGGTTAAAGAAAAAAAGACCAAAAGATATCTAATAGAACTTAGTCCTAGCGATAAAAGTAAAAACCCAGCAGGTACTTCGATTAGTGTAAATGGTCTACTGAATTTCAATAAAGATTTTCATAAAGATAAAGATTTCTATTTAAATACCGAATAAAAGCATCTCCCCATAAGTCATTTAGAGATATTCTTAGCTACTTTACTACCATATAAAGATTTTCAAAAAATCAGTGAAGCTATTAACAAATACGCTGCCGCTAAAAGTGTTTTAGATGGATATATTAAAATAAATCGAGTAGGAAAAGCCTTAAAAGTCACATTAAAACAAGACATTGCAAATTTCAGTGCTTTTAAAAATACTAAATTAGATGCAGAGTTTAATGTAAATGAGGATTTAAAGATTAACAGACTAGATCTCTGCTTTGATAGAGAGTGTTTTAATATAAATGGTGATTTAAAAAAATGGCAGGATAAAAGCCGGGAGATAGATCTAAAGATTAAACTAAATAACAATGATCTACTTAATCTCATAGATAATCACTTTACTTTTATTGATAATGAAAATTTAAAAATCATTTTAAGTAAAATTGAAATTATTAATAATAATCAGCTTTACACAGGTACAGTAGAATACCTATCTAATCTTAAAAGACAGGAACTCAAGCTAAGACTTAATCTAAAGCAGAGAATTAAAAAAACTTCTGAAATAGTCGATAAAATTCTCTCCGCGGATCTAAGTTTCGAGAAAGATTTAATAAAAATTATTAATTTAAATATTCCTTTTAATGATGCAGCTTTAAATCTCAGCGGTAAAGTAAATAGTAAAGATAAAAAATTTGATATAAAGATCTTCACTAAAGACTTCGGTATAGAAAAATTTAAAAAGATATTTTATGGTTTTAAATTTTTTAAAGAGTATCAAAACTATCTTAGTAACTCTATCTTAAGAGGAGATGCCTATCTAGATTTACAAATCACAGATAAATTTATCAAAGGATCTGGAAAAATTATTGATGGTAGATTTAAAAAACAAGACTATCCATTATCGGTTAATCACCTAAACGCCGACTTACAAATAGATGACAATGAAGTAAAAATCAAACAGCTAAACGGTTTTATTAATGGTAGTTTCTTCTCAAGTACTGGAGAGATTGAAATTCCTGAAGCTCCTAATAAGCCCAAAATTAGGCTTGATTTTATCGCACAGAAGCTAGACCTCTCTGGTATTCTCGAATCTGGAGCTTTAGATTCATTTCAATTTAAAAAGCTTCTCCCAGAAAGCCTTTATGGACAGCTTGAAAACATTAAACTAAAGATTAGCACCCCTAGCCGTGGTGACTATAACATGGAAGGACGCTTTGATATTAAAGATATTAATTTCCAAATTAATGAAGACACTCCTATAATCAGTGATTTAAACGGAGAAATAATTTTATCTAAAAATCTTATCAGCTCTAAAAACCTCACAGCTAATATTAATGGTGCTCAAATAAAGGGGATGGGAGCAATCGATATTAGTGCAGGTCACTTACAATCACTAGATATAATCGCAAATAAAATATTTGCAAAGGATTTATACTATCTGAGTATTTTAGATGCTCCGAAAATTAAGGAATTCATCAGTGAGCCAAGCGGTAATTTAGATATAGTCTTAAAATACAATCCCCTAGGCTTAGAGATAGATAGTAATTTAAATAAACTTAGCTTCGATAGTGTAAATGAGAAGTTCTCTGAATCAATCAGTGATATGACAGGTAAGCTTAGCTACAGGAATAACAAATTTAATTTTGAAAATCTAAACGTCAGTTCTGGATTAAGTTCAGGGATATTTAATGGAGAAATTCAAAACATAGGCAAAGATAAATTTGAACCATTCTTTAAATTACTGTTTAAAGGGAAATTACACTCTAGTCTGATTCGAAAATACTCACCACCAGCGATTAAAGCTACTTTAGATTATGAAGGACCAGTTAAAACTGAGCTTAGTATGAATGGTAGTGCAGTAAAACAGATCATAGATGTAAAAGTCTTTTTAGATGAATTAAAGTACCTAAAATTCGGTTACTGGCTAGATTTAGATTAAAAAATTAAGACTAAAATTAAGACTAGAATTACTGTTACTCCTAGCCTTATAAGCTCTAATGAAGCTAAAGCTGTATTCCAGCAGGGAGCAGATAAAGCTAAATTATTAGGACGCTTTCAGATTAAGGATTATAGAAATCGAGAAAAACTTAACTATGAGGTTTTCGTAGAATCTCCTCTAGAAAGTGAGACAGTGAAAAATAAACTAAACCTCTATGCAGCTCATATACTCACGATCAGACCTTTTAATCTAGCTTTTAATAACGGTAATTTCCTCTGTGATACCTATGGTAGTTACACAGATCGTCTATCTGTCTGTAAATTTAATTTAGGACCAGTAGTAGCTAAACAGTTCGGCATAGGTGATTTATCTAGTAAAAGCTCTAAAATTGAATTCCTGTCTATAGTTAATAAGCCAGCTGAGATGCAAATGCGTATGTCTTCTGGAGACTGGAACGGCTTGCCGTATAATGATTTATCTTTTAATCTTGCTGTAGATGAACAATACTCTAGGGTAAGAAATCTAAAAGCGCGAATTAAAGAAGGTTTTGTCGAGTCTAATATAGATTTTAATTACTTAAATTTTGATTCAGCTTTTAAAATTACTGGTTATAAACTACCAGCTCATGAAATCGCAGAAAGTGTATGGAAATTAGGTTCTGAGATACCTAGTGGGTATTTAGATGTAAATTTCTCAGGTAAGACTAAAGGGTTATTACCAGAGGAAATTTTCTTTAATCTAGAAGGAAAAGCTGATTTAATCATCAAGAATTGCAAGCTCAGCCAGCTTAGTGCGATGCAGAGAATCTTATCTGCGGTTAATACTCTTAAGAATTTTGATATGAATAATATTATTCATACTTTAATTACCTTTGAGGGAGGACATTTCGATCACTTAATTAGTTCTTTAACTTATAACCGCGGGAAAGTAAGTACTGAGAAGTTTTTACTAAAAGCACCACAGATAGAAATGCTCGCTAAAGGATATATAGACTACAATAAAGACTTCCAAGACATTCGCGGGCAGGGCATGATACCTAAATACTCTAAGAGTTTTTTACAGAAAATCGGTGTAGGTGAAGTGAATTTAGGTAATGTCGCCTCAATAGTTAATCTAAATCTTGGTCTTAAGAAATCAGAGAAAAGCTTCTTTAAATTTAAAGCGAAAGCCGCAGCGAGTGATCCAGATGCTATCGCTCAATCTATTAAAGAAAGTTTCGCATGGTTATGAAACAAAATCGCCTAGCACTAGAAAGCAGTCCTTATCTGCTACAGCACGCTACCAATCCAGTAGATTGGTATCCTTGGTCAGAAGAGGCTTTCAAAAAAGCCAAGGATGAGAATAAAGCAATATTTTTATCAATCGGTTACTCCACCTGCCATTGGTGTCATGTGATGGAACACGAATCATTCGAGGATGAAGAAGTAGCGAAAGTTTTAAATAAATATTTTATCTCCATAAAAGTAGATCGTGAAGAGAGCCCAGATATAGACAGCCTTTACATGGGGATCGCTCAAATGATGATATCTAGAGGGGGCTGGCCTTTAAATCTGTTTTTAACCCCAGAAAAACATGTCTTCTACGCTGGTACTTATTTCCCTAAATTAAGTAAGCTCTATCCCAATGGCTATGAGATGCCTGGGATTATTCCACTCGCTTATCAGCTCGGTGAGATGTGGCTAAAAGATAGAGAAAAATTAGTAAATGCCGCAGCAAAGATCAGCGAGAATTACCGTAAATATCACCTAGAAGAGGGGGATGAATTAGATGCTGAAATGCTCTCTGAAATAGGTGAAGAGATTTTTAATTTAGATAGTAAAAATATGGCTCAAGCTTCAGCTCAGGAGATAAAAACTATCGCAGATAAAGCCCTGCACTCTCTATCTCACCAATTCGACACTAAATATGGTGGCTTTGGCCCAGCCCCTAAATTTTTCAGTCCTCACATATATTCTTTTCTTTTAAAATATTATTTACGTACTAAATCAGAAACTAGCCTAAGTATGGTAATTAAGAGCCTAGTAGAGTTTCGCCTAGGTGGAGTTTTCGACCAAATCGGCTATGGCTTTCATCGTTACTCTACTGATAGAGAATGGCTTTTACCACATTTTGAGAAAATGTTATATGACCAAGCGACATTATTAATCGCTTATAGCGATGCTATCATCACTTTAAAATCACTAGACCCAGACCTAAAAGTAGATGCTCATCTAGATAAGGATTTCCAGCTTAACGACTTTATTCATATCTTCCATAATGTTATAAATGAAGTCTATGATTACTTAATAAAAGAAATGCTCTCTACTGAAAAGCTTTTCTATAGTGCAGAAGATGCTGATAGTGAAGGCGAAGAAGGTCTTTTCTATACTTGGACTTTAGCTGAGCTTAAAGATGCTTTAAATAAAGAGGAATTAGAGCTATTTATGAAGAGCTTTCACATAGAAGAAAAGGGAAATTTCTTAGATGAAAGCACTAAAGAAAAGACTTTCAGAAATATCCCGCATCTAAAATCACTGAGCAGCTTACTTAAATTAAAGCGTGAAGAAAACAGTGAAATGATCTTAGTAAAAGAGATCCTCCTTAAATTAGATAAAGTGCGTTCTAAAAGAATACGCCCATTTAAAGATGATAAAGTGCTCACAGACTGGAATGCTTTAATGATAATGGCTTTAGCTAGAGCGTATCAAGCAAGTGAGGATATAAAATTTTTAGAACTCGCTCAAGCAGTAATGAATTCTTTACTGAAAATCATGCGTAAGCCTAATGGGGAGCTGCTTAAATCTTCACGCCTCGGTATAGCTTCTGCTAATGCTGCCTGCGTTAATGATTATGCATTTTTTATCGCAGCTTTAATCGAACTCATAAAATCTTTAGATACTAAACGAAACACGCTTCAGCAGATATTTACCGATAATCACGCCGTAAATGAGTACAGAAAAGAACTTCTAAATATATGTAAAAGCAGCCAGGAAATTATGTTTCGTAAATTCTGGGATGATAAATACGGTGGCTTTTTCTATGCAGATAAAGAAGAGCGTGAATTACCACTCGCGAATAAAGAATATTTCGATGGAGCCCTGCCTTCAGCAAATTCCATAGCCTTCTGCAATCTTCTAGAGCTTTATAAGCTAAGTACTAGTGATTTATATTTAGACAAATTAAACACTATGCTAAAAAGTATCTTAGCTAACACTAAGCGCTATCCTACAGGCTATGGACAGGCTTTAATCGGCTTAGAATCACTACTAGACTTTAAACCTAGCTACGAGTGTGACGAGAATGGCTGTGATATCATTTTGAGCGTGCAAGCGGATAAAGAAGTTCAAAGCTGAGGACAAGAAACTTAATTTCGACATAAATGCAAAGAGCTGAATTACTAGCAAAATTAGAAGATATAGAGTGGGAAGATTTAGAATTCAAATCCGCTGAAAATGGCTTACCTAAGAGTATTTGGGAAACTGTAAGTGCTTTTGCAAATAGTGCTGGGGGCTGGATATTTCTTGGGATCTCAGAATCCAAGAATAATGAATTTAATATAACTGGTGTCAAACAAGCTGCAAAAGTTGAGCAAGATTTTCTCAATACTTTAAATGCTAGTGAAAAATTTAACTGTGTCATTCGCCCTCGTGCTAAAAAATATAAGATTGAAAACAAGACGGTACTTGGTTTTTATATCCCTATAGCTAAAAATAAACCAATTTATTTCAATAGTCTAAAAAATACTTATGTAAGATCTGGAAGTGGCGACAGAAGAGCAAGCCCTGAAGAAGTAGATGCCCTGTATCGTGAACAAGCTTATGGCACTAAAAGCTCGGAGTTTATAGAAGAACTCCGCTATGAAAATTTATCTATTCAAACTATTGAAGAATATATGGGATACATGAACAGAGCTAATCCTAGCCTGCGTTACAATCAAATGTCTCCTAAAGATTTTCTCGGCAAAATTAGAGCAATCAGTGATAAAGGAGTAAGCTATTCAGCTTTATTATTCTTTGGAACTAAAGAATTAATCGATCAATATATAAATGATTTCAGAATTGATCTTCTAGAGATTCCAGCAGAATCATATTCTAAAGCAAATCCCAGATACACCTTTAGGTTAATTGAGCAAGAAAACCTTTGGCAGTATTATTTTGCATTAATGCACAGAATTGCTTCTCATATAGAACTCCCTTTTAATATGGATAATCAAGGTTTTAACGTAGCTAATCACCCTCAGCTAATAGCTCTAAGAGAGGCACTTGTAAACATGCTTATGCACGCTGATTATTTTTCACCAATGAAATCCAGAGTAAGAATTTTCACAAATCATATTGAATTTTTCAATCCAGGCGCCTTTCCCAAACCTCTAGAGACCTTAATCAATGAAGATGTCTCACTACCACGCAACCCCATCTTAGCGACTCTTTTCAGATGTATAAAACTTGCTGAAAATGCAGGTTTTGGTTTTGATAAAATGTGTGACAATTGGTTTGCCTACAATAAAAGCAAACCTGAGTTTCGCAGCGATATTGATTTTTCTGTCGTGGATTTTAAAACCGATACCACAAAAACTACCACAAAAACTACCACAAAAACTACCACAAAAACTACCACAAAAAAGCAAGAAGAAATTTTCAATTTAATCAGTTCTCAGCCTAAATATACACTTGCAATGTACGCTCAGGAGCTCAATTTAAGTAAAGATGGGGTAAGATACCACTTAGATAAACTAAAAGAAGCTAAGAAAATTCGTTATATAGGCTCTAGTCGATCTGGATATTGGGAGATTATCGAATAATATTATAAGCCCTACGATGTTTTAAAGCTGGTATCCTCGCTCTGACTTCTTTTACT
>DAISHM010000019.1:0-991 GCA_036822535.1 Candidatus Caenarcanales bacterium | reverse complement strand
TCTAGACCCTCTCTCTCATTTTTTCCTCTCACTCTCTCTCTGACTTCTTTTACTAGAGCCAAATCCACGGCAGCAGAGATAAAACCTAGCCCACTAGGCTTTTCTGCAATTATTTCCCCCCAAGGATTTACGATTAGAGAATGTCCATAAGTCTCTCTACCATCTTCATGTTTACCAGCCTGTGCAGCAGCTAAGATAAAAGCCCCTGTCTCTATAGCCCTAGCTCTTAAAAGCGTGTGCCAGTGAGCTTTACCCGTAGGTACAGTAAAAGCAGCAGGTACACAGATAAGCTCTGCTCCATTTAAAGCTAAATCTCTAAATAGTTCTGGGAAACGCAGATCATAACAGATAGCTAAACCTAAAGTATAATTAGCAGAACTCACTATAACCGCTCTATCACCAGCTTGGAAACTTTTAGATTCTTTATAAACCTCTCCATCTGGGAGTTCCACGTCAAACATATGTAATTTATCATAGTAAGTAATAATTTCACCTTTACTATTAATAAAATATGAGCGATTAGCAGCTTTAGTTTCTGAAATTTTCACAGGCATAGAACCTATTACTAGACTGACTTTCAGCTTTGCTGCTAATTTAGAGAAAAATGGCAAAGCTAAATCTTCTGCTTCATATCTAATATTTTCCATTAAGCGATGACTATTCCGATCTAAAAGGCTAGTCATCTCTGGGCTAATAATTAATTCTGCTCCGTCTAAAGCCGCAGCACGAATAAAGCTCTCAGCATCAGCTAAATTCTTTTCTAGATTTATGGAGCTGCACATTAGTATGCAGGCGAGTTTTAGGGGTTTGTTCATATTTTAAGTTTCATCCCTAAACATATTCTATCGCTAAATTTTTGAATAAATGAATTTCATCATTTGAAATCACAAATTGTGATCTTAAAGAAAGGCAAACATACTAAGCACCCACCTTATGCTGCCCCCTGCCCGATAAAATGAATAGTAAAGTAAACATTTAAAGGAGTAGAGAT
>DAISHM010000018.1:0-10375 GCA_036822535.1 Candidatus Caenarcanales bacterium | reverse complement strand
TCAGAAGAAAATCTTACTGAATTTATGCAGCCTTATTTCGATACTTTAAAGCAAGGGACTTTAATAGTTTTAGATTTAAAAAATGATGATGAGGCGAAAGCGTTTCTGAAAGACTATCACCTCAGATCTGTAGTTAAAAAATATTCTGACTTTATTGAATATCCGATTAAATTAAGAACAGAGAATATAGAGAAAGAAGGTGATGAAGCGGAGTTTATATTTGAATTACTAAATTCTCGTAAGGCTATATGGGCTAAAAACAATTCAGAGATTAGTGAAGAAGAATATAAAGAATTTTACCGTCATATTAGTCATGATTTTAATGAGCCTTTAACTCATATACATTTCAATGCTGAAGGTACTAATGAGTTTACAGCCCTACTCTACATCCCAGAGAAAGCACCTTTTGATTTATTTATGTCAGAGCAGGTGAAAAGCCTACAGCTTTACATTAACCGTGTCTTTATTACTAATGAAAGTGATTTACTATTACCTAAATATCTAAGATTCGTAAAAGGTGTAGTAGATGCTAGTGATTTACCTTTAAATGTATCGCGTGAGATGTTACAGGAAAATCAGAAACTCAATAATATTAAGAAAAATATCACGAAAAAAGTGCTTAGCTGCCTAGAAAAACTTAAAAACGATGATCGTGAAAAGTATCTTAAATTCTTTAAAGAATTAGGTAAGGTGCTAAAAGAAGGAGTACATTTTGATTATTCAAATCAAGAAAAGCTTCTATCTTTAATGATGTTTGAAAGCAGTCTAGAAGAGCCTTCTACTTTAAAAGCCTTAGATGAATATATAGATAAGCTCGATCTAAGGACAGACTTAAGTGAAGATTTAAGAAAAAATATCTACGTTATAACTGGTGAATCTAGAAAAGAATTAGAGAATTCCCCTTATCTAGAGGCTTTTAAAGCTAAGAATTTAGAGGTATTATTCCTTACTGATCCTATTGATGAATGGGTAATTATGTCAGCCCCAGAATATAAAGGGAAGTCTTTTAAGGCCATTAATAAAGGACAGATTGATTTAGGCGAGGCAGAGGAAGAGAAATTAGAAAAGGAGCAGAAAAAAGAAGAATATAAAGATCTTTTAGCAGTGATGCAGAAAGCTCTTACAGAGAGTGTAAGCGAGGTCAGATTCACAGATAGATTAGTAAGTACCTTAGCTTGCTTAGTGGTAAATGAGCATGATATGGGCGCAAATCTAGAAAAGATCTACCAGAGTGCTAATCAGCAAATCCAGAAAACCAAAAGGATTTTAGAATTAAATCCTAAGCATAAAGTAATGGCTAAATTAAATAATGTCTTTAAAGAGAATCCAGATGATGCTTTAATTAAAGATTATAGTGAACTAATTTATTACCAAGCATTACTTTTAGAAGGCTCTCGCATAGACAATTTAATGCGTTATAACGAATTAGTTACTAATCTAATGTAGTTAAGATTGTGGTTCCACAGGAATCCGAAAATTATTTTCATCAGATAACCCTTTCTTAACTTATCCTACCAATATAAATCCTGTGAGTGGAAAACCTCAAAAGGGGTAAGAAAGTGGGAGTAAACAACATGATGACAAATTCAGCAAACAATCGGTCTAAACTTTTCGTAAATGACGATGATAATTTAAAGCCAGAAGAAGATATTTTAGCTACTAGAGCTAACGCTAAAACCGAAGCAAGTGAGCTAAAAATCAAGCTATTTAGAAAAATTAAACTAGAGCTCAGTGCAGCTTGAAGCGTTTAATTTAAACAAGTTTTACCGTAATTAAATATAGAAACTAACTATTTCAAAACAGCCTCTAGAAGATCATTCTAGAGGCTGTTTTTCTTTCTTTTCTTTCTCTGAGAGTCTCTAACAGGTATTACATATAAATTAAAATATACAGTCAGCTTTATATTAGTGTAAGAA
This sequence comes from Candidatus Caenarcanales bacterium, assembly GCA_036822535.1. Classification (GTDB taxonomy): domain Bacteria; phylum Cyanobacteriota; class Vampirovibrionia; order LMEP-6097; family LMEP-6097; genus LMEP-6097. The sequence goes on along the minus strand of DAISHM010000018.1, from coordinate 8,459 downwards.
CGAGGGAGTTCTGAACAATACTAGAGATCAGGGAATTAAGAAGTCAGATTTGGAGATTGAATTATGAATTGGTTTAGTAATAATTTTTTTGGTTATAATACGGGGAATACATTACAAAGTAACAGGTACTATACTAATCAGAGTACCCCAGCTGGTAATTACAATGCTTACCTAAATTCCAATTATCAATACAATGGCTATGGCAACTCTGGCAGATATTATAACTATGCAAACGAGAGTCAACCCTATGACAATTTCTTAATCGGTGGTTTTAACCCTGGTTATGAGCAAGTTAATATAATTAACACCAGAAGCAGAAGAAGAGCAGCTGAGCAAAACATTGATAATTTAGGACGAGTAGGTTTCTGGACAGGCGAGCAAAGAGCATGGAATCCTTATGGAAACTCTGGTTGGGGTTCTAACAATTTCTGGGGTTAATAACTAACTCAAAAATAAATTATGCAAATCCTTTTTATAAAGATTCATTAGCATAATATTATTCTCAAAAAGCGTTTTACCATTTTTACCTAAAGTTTTAGCATGAGAAAGAGCCTTAGCTCCAGCTAAATTACCATCTAGCAGCAAATACTGATCTGAACTAGCATCATTCATCATTACTGAACCAAATGGGGTATTCAATAAATCTAGATATTCATGCTTAAGAGCATGTGTCCATTTATAAGAACCACCTAATTCTTGGATAATCGCTAACCCTTCGTTACCATAATTAACATGGAAAAACATCATCCCAGATTTAATTTCAGCTAAAAATAAAATAGGGTTAGGTGCATCCTGCCAGCTCAAAAGTCCTTTATGACTAGGATCTGAAAGACTTTCTATTTTTATAAAACCAGTTAAGAAATTTTTATTAGGCTCATCTTTAAGAATATACTGATAATGGAAGTTATCAGTTTGTTTATCTAAAGTGATCTCATCACCCATTTCTTCTAACCAGCGTTTAGCTTCTTCTAGCTCTAAGCGCAAGGAATCATCTATTTTAAAAGAGGAACTCGCATCATGAGTTTTTAAAGCTGCCATTAGCTGATCTTTATGACTAATAGTGAGTTTAAATTTATGTTCAGTAAAGGCTCTATCTAAGTAAGCCTGATCTATTTTCTGCAATCCAGTGGTATGCACTGAAGATAGAATAAAGCGAAGCTTATTCAGCCCCTGCCAAACAGAAATTAAATCATGCCAAGTTCTTTCAGTTATCATCAAGATAAGCTTATCCTACCCTACGGTATACAACTTCCCATTATATACACATTCAACACTTATTATATACCTAGATTTCCATAATCCTTTTTCAGACTTTACTCTAACTTTTACCTGAGGTTCATCATCTAAAAGCTCTACCTCAAAAACAAATTCTCTTAAAAGATAGTAATTATCTAGATAGGAATTGCTGCTCCCATCATCCTCATAGAATAAATAATCTAGAGTATAAGAGTGAGGCCTAGATTTTCCTAAGTTATCTGTAGTATTTTTACTAGCTAAAAATAATCTAAAGCATAAATTATTTCCCTCGATAAAAGGCACTACTGAATTGGCTTTCACGAAAGCAGGGATTTCTTTTAAATTAATGCTTAAACGGTGCAGCTTAGCACTAGGGAATTCTTGATAATTAAAAAAATTAATCCAGGGTAAAGAATCCTCTAATAAAGGTAAGTAAACTTCTTTTTCAGCTCCATTCTCATAAACTTCACTAATCGGTGTAACTAAAATACTCTCCCCAAACATATATTCAAAGCTTCTTTCATGAGTATTTAAATCTGACTGAAAATCATAGACTAAAGGACGCTGTATCGGAATAGCAGATCTATATGCAGCATAATTAGCTTGGTATATATAGGCTCGGAGCTTTTCTCTTAATTTCAAATAATCTTGAGCTATAGAAAAATAGTTTAAACCCCCTCCTAGAGGCTCTTCTCTTAGTAAATCTAAAATTTCAGTAGCATTCTCCTTATAAGAATGAATAGTAAACCGAGGACTAAAGACCCCAATCTGTATCCAGCGCAAGAACAGTTCCGGACTAGGTTTATCACCCCAAAAACCACCTATATCACAGCCACAATGAATTAGACCAGATAAAGCCATAGATGAAATTAAAGTTACATCATATTTTAAAGCAGTAAAGCTGCTGAAATTATCTCCAGTCCAAGTACCTGCATATTTTTGCAAACCTGCATAGCCACTGCGACTAATAATCCACGGTCTTAAATTAGGATTCATATCAAGTAAAGCTTCTCTAGAAACTTTACTCATCAGATTTGGCATTATCATGGTTCTATGCATTTGCTGATGTGCAGTAAAAATCTCATATTCATTATTATCATTCCAAATACCACGAAGACCAGTATTTAAAAGATTTTCCTGTATTTTCTTTTTCCACCATTTTATAGTTTTCTCTTTAGTAAAGTCTAGATAAGCTCCTTCACCACTCCAGTAGTCGATAATTAGAGCAGTACCGTTTTCACTTTCAATAAAAAGCCCTAACTGAGCAGCTTCTTCATAATACGGATGAGATTTTAAAAGAACTGGTTTTAAATTCACACAAAGCTCTACATCTCTGTCATTTAGCTGCTTGACGAAAGCTTTAGGATCTGGGAATTTTTCTCTATTCCATATAAACTGCATCCTTTCTGATTTTTCATTTAAGGTATAACCTGAAGATAAATGAAATGCACTAGGAGAAAGCCCATGAGCCTTATGTCTATCGACAAAATCTAAAATTCTTTCAGCAGATTTATCCTTTTCAGTATAAGCCATGCCGCTTCCTAAATAGCCAAAGATAAACTCTGGTTCTAAAGGTGGCATACCACTTAACAGAATGAATCTCTGACTGACTTTACTGAGTTCTGGACCATGAATATAGTAATAATTTAAATCTCCCGCTACTGCGCCGAAATAATAATACGCAGAGGGTTTTCTCTCTTTACCAAAATCAAAGAACTTTTCTGAAAAATTATCAAAGAATATCCCATGAGCCTTATTAGAAAATCTGTCTAAAGCAATAAAGAAAGGAATGTCTTTGTAAAGAGGGTCACTATTAGTGGAATCATAGCCTAAAGCATCTACTGGTTTATTAATAAAGCGTCTACCCCAGCGATTAAGCTCTCCAGTTTTATCACCTAGACCATAGATTAAGGGTATAGAATCCGGATTAAAGCTTTTATAAGATCGAATCTCAGTGCGTCCATCAGCGAATAAATTAGTAAAAAAACCAGCTTCACTAAGATCTTTATGTATTAGCTCACCCTCTTTATCATAAATAGCAATTTCTAAAGCTAATTTATTTAGATACACGTCTAACGATTGGGTCTTAAAACTAATTCTAGAACTGTCTTCCAGCCATTCCACCTTAGGGGTGACGGTTCTAAATTGAGTAAAATCTAATAGGGGATTAATATCTAGAGGGAATTCATTTAGAAAGGTATAATGAAACCTCACTATCTCATGATTTAAAAAATATATAAATAAGTAAAGAGGCTGAGCATCTAATACCTTAGATATGGAATTTTTATCAGAGCATAAGCTAATCTTAAAAAGATTCTCAGCGAGTGGCGTACAAGCCAAAACTTTTAAATAATTCCTAATCCCATAGTGAGTATTAGCGATTTTAAACCTCCCAAATAAACCTTAAGAGCTTAGATCAGCCTATATGCCTCTTACTGAGTCTTATATTTATCTCTATAAGCAGCTTCTAGCTTAATATTATTATCTCTTTTAATTAAGCAAGCATTTATATATTCTTTATTTCTATCTTTGCTAATAAGAATTTTAGATCCTGGGTGTATATAGAGTGGATCACCCTTAAGCACGAAAAAAGGAAATGGTAAGAGAGCACCTTTCACGAAGCCCTTAGCACCTTCTTTTAACTTACTTTCTCCTTCTCTAGCTTCATACATATAATGTCCCATTCCCCAGATAGCCGTTCCACCACGTGCTACTGGTAAGCCTACACTTACAAAATCTACTGTAATTGCAAGTACCTGAGCAGTTCCCAATAAAGCCATGTTTCCCGCCCAATAAGCTGTCTCAGTTTTCCTTACAGTCCTGATTTTAATAACTTCATCAATTTTTTCAGTCTTAGCATTCGGTAATAAAGCTTTTTCTAATTTAAATTTTCTAATTTCATCTCGAGAAATACGCCTAGGACCACGGTGTTCAATGAGTTTACCGTACAATTTAGTACCCACGGGAAATGCCTCTGGGTGCTTGTCTGCATCATCTACATCAATAATTTCTAATTCAATCTGATCATAAGCAAAGTTTTTAGCCTCAGCAGTATGCCTAGTACTAAATTGATGCTGAGCCAGACTCGCTGCTAAAACAGTCTGGGTCGAAAAATTAAAAACTAAACTAAGTAAAAATAAAAAAACAAAAATGAGTCTTCCCATAAAATCTCTCTATAATATACTATGCCCCGATGCCCGCTTTGTCCTCATTAATTTATATGATTCTCGGCAGCTTTTCTGCCTTATTCATATTTTTAGCTACGACAATTCTACTAGCTAAATGGATGAGTCCTGAGGATTTAGGCATACTGATGGCAGCAGAAGCTTTTACTACTATTTTTTCTTTTTTCTTTGATTTTGGTTTTAAAAATTCCATATTAAAATGCTCTAGCGAAAATCGCCTGGAGAGCGCTATTGGCAATGCTATTTTGATTAAATTATCTATAGTCATTCCAGTAGTAGCTTTGACTTATTTAACAGCCTATTTATCACATTTTGAAGCTGAAATGATAGAAGTAATACACTACTATACTTTAGTGATGATTTTAGATAGCTTTGCGAAAATTTTTGGTATAGTACGCAGAGCTTTAGGTCAATTTAAAATGACCGCTGCAATGAATGTCACTAACCGTATTTTAAGATTACTGGTAATTTTTATTGTTCTGGTGATCTGTAAAGGCTCTATGTTATTTCTAGTACAGATGTTTGCTTTAAGCTCACTAATAAAACTAATTATCGCAGCATTAACTACTCTAAGACTTACAGGAATCTCCATAGATCTAAGCCGTATCAAAGAGATGTTTAAAGATTCTTTCGCTTACAGCATTTACGATGTCTTAGAAGAAGCTCAAGGAAATATAGATAGGCTAATGCTGACTTATTTAATGGGTACTACTGCTGTAGCCTTTTATTCAGTACCTGCTAGATTAAATCGTTTTTCACAGCTAATTATCCAAACAGTAAATCGTGTCTACTTACCATCTCTACATGATTTTTACACTGCTGTAGAAAATCACTCTAGTATTACAAGTGAAAAGAATCTAAAGAACTTTATTAGTAAGCTTAGCTTCTATTCTTCACTCACTGGAACGCTAATCTTCCTAGGAATTCTTTTAGGGGCTGAACCTGTTCTCATGTGGATATTTGGTGATGTCTACGCTTCCTCAATCCCTTTAGTTAAATGGTTTGGTTTACTAACCCTTATCTGGTTTTTAAGCATAGCTCCTAGCATGGTTATGGCTTGTGAAGCTTTTCATAAAAGACGTATCAGTATAGTCTTTATATCCACTCTATTAAACATCTTACTTTCACTGAGTCTCATTCCTAAATTAGGTTTAATTGCAGCTATTCATGCCACGAATATAGCTAATTTCGTGGCACTTCTAGCCATGCTTTACTGTACTAGACACAGAATTAATATAAAAATGATTTTATTATTCTGTGCTATCGGGGGATTGGTTTTTATATAAGAGAAAAGCAGTCTAAATTTACTATATTAATCAGCCTTAGTAAGAGTTTTATATAATTCAGCCAAGCTGAAATTTTTTTGATAAGAAGGCCCTCTTGAATTAAAGGATTTAATCTGATCGTGCAGTTCTTCCACCGATGGAACCTGAATAGAGGGTGGTAAAGATGATATAACATCGGCACCATGAGGATAAGCAGAAGTATCATTTGGTATAGCCTGCTTATTTAAAATGCTTTGTTCTATTTCTTGCCTTAAGATCTGCGGGAGTTCACCATAACTAGGATAAGCCTTAGTTAAAGCCTGAGAGACATTTTCACCTTGTTCACGATTTATTTTAATAGTAGTAGAGTTCTCTATACGACTATCTCCTGGATATTTAAGCTTGAGTTCATTCAATTCCTGCTTTTCTTCTTTAATCAAACGCGTTTCTGGAGTAGATTTCTCAAGCCCTATCAATTCTGGATTTTGTGTAATCACCAATCCTGCGGGAACTCCCAGACCGAGTACTAGACCTACTGGTATCAAAGCTTTTAATAAATTGTTACGGTTTTCTGTCCTTTCAGCAGCATCTATCGACTGCAAAGCAGCTGTACTAGGAATAATAATCGAATTAGCTAAAGTTCCATTAATCAGCGTTTTATCTCTTAAAGATAAATCTTCTTCTAATGGTTTAGCGAAATGAAACTCCAACTGCTCCGCCGTATTTCTTTTTTCCGTAAATTCTACCCCAGTCTTTTCTAGTAAATCTCTTACGAGCTTTGTAGCTTGCTGCTCAGTAAGCTTAGGATCAGCTAAGAGAGCATCATAGATATCTGCCTTCTTTGTACCGGTATCTAAAACTATCGCCTCTTGATATTTCAAATCAGCTCTAGGAATAAATAAATTTGTCTTAGGGATATTAATCGCTGTAAGAAGAGCATCATTAGTTTCACTATACTTTATACCATTAAGATTCAAAACTAATTTAGTAATAAAAAGGCTCTCATCTGCACTCAGATCTTTTAGACCTAATTTCTCCTTATCAAATAGATTTGGATTAATAGATTCATCTTTTAATGGTCCAAAACTCACCTGTGGAGCTACTGAATTTAATTTATTTACAAGTTCTGAGACCTTTTCTTTAGCAGAATCTAAATTAGAAGCATCTCTTTTAGATATTTTAAGAATTTCCGAATTAATTAATTGCTGAGACGAATCAGCATTAGAAGCAAATCTGTGATTACGTTCCGTCTCTAGCTGCTCCTGTCTTAGTTTCTGCTGATTCTCTAGCTCTAGTTTCAGCAGCTCTTGCTCAGCTGATAGCTGTGTAATTTGAGTATTTTGTTGCTCATTGATATTACTAGATCTAGCCTGCTGCTCTGCTAATTGCTTCCTAAGCTTTGCATTTTCTTCTGTCTGCTTTAGAAGCTGCTCTGCTTTTTCCCTATACTGAGGCCTGCTAGTATCTGCGATGGTTTGACCACCACTACCAATTATTTTCATTATCCTTCTACCTTTTTTATTAACCAGAGCTTCCAAACCTAGTTAATAAATTAAAAGTAAGTTAAGGAATTATTTTGATATTAAGTGCAAGTAAGTTCCTTCACTAAAATTTTTCAAAGCACAGCTTAGTATATAATCAAAACTTAGTTATGAAAATAAGCTCTAAATTCTTTTCTATTTTTATCTTCTTTTTTCTCTGCCTATTCTGCACTAGCTGCGATATTTACTTTGAGAAACCCATTTTAAAATTAACTAAACAGTATAATTTACAAGTTATAAATCCTTACGTAGAAATCGCTCAGAATTTTATAGATAAACTAACTAAGGTAAAAAGAGATCCAGCTTTTACCCATATTGATTACGCTTTACTCTGGGTTTCCCATTCAGCTGAGTACGATGCTTTATGTTATCAGGCTTATAATCTAGCTAAACTCAGATTAGATCAGAGATTAGCTTTACGCTTGAATAAAAAACCTGCTGTAGTTTTAGATTTAGATGAGACTGTGCTAAATAACTTACCTTATTATCTAGCTTTGTATTTTGAAGGTGAAGAATTTTCAGACGAGACCTGGAATAACTGGGTAGAACACCGCTCAGCGAAAGCGATTCCTGGCGCTAAAGAGTTTTTAGATTATGCTCAAAGTAAAAACGTCGAAATATTTTATGTGAGCAACCGTTCTGAAAAAAATATAGATGCGACTTTTGATAATATTGCAGCATTAGAATTACCGATTAATCGTGCAAACTTAATGTTAAAGACTGATGCTGAGAGCAAAGAGGCACGCAGAGAAGAGATTCGTAAAAACTATGAAATACTTCTACTGGTCGGGGATAACTTAATAGACTTTGATAATAATTTTGATAAAAAACCTACTCCTAAACATCGTACCGAATTAGTGATAAAAAATAATAACATTTATGGTGATAAATACATAGTACTGCCTAATCCTCTGTATGGTCAGTGGTTCAGTAGCCTCTTGAATTATGACTATGATAAGACTTTAGAAGAAAAATATAAATTAACTAAGCAGTCCTTACTAAACCTATCGCATTAAGCGTGTTAATAAAATAACCTATAAATAGCTCATTTAGTAAAAGCTAAATAATCTAAATAGTTAGTTCTTAAAACTTATTTTTAGCGAATAAGAAATCTTACAGAGGTAACTATTATGTCGCTAAGTACACTAAGATTCACTGGCTCTTCATTAAGTAATATACAAGACGGTCTCAGTGTAGTTTCTGACAATATTTCTCACGTCCGCCCCCATGGT
>DAISHM010000017.1:0-10580 GCA_036822535.1 Candidatus Caenarcanales bacterium | reverse complement strand
AGAGATATAAACAGCACTTAGCCTAATACTTATTTACAGATAAAGTGTTTAGACACTAATCCTCAAAGCAAGATGACTGAATCTAAATTACAGATGGGAAATTCTAGCTACGCTAGTAAACGCCATACTCCCTTCACCGTAGTCTCAGTAACGAATGATAAACCTTATCTAAATGAACAGATACTATTTAAATTGAAAGTATTTCACCGAGGTGAACTAAGACAAATCCAATTACCTGATTTTAATCTCAGCAGCTTTATTCATGAACGTGCAGAAAAGAGTCGAGAATATACTGAAAATCTTAACGGTGAAAATTATTATGTCTACGAGCTAACTTATAAGCTTTATCCTCTTAAAAGCGGTACAGCAAATATTCCTGCGACAAATATTTTAGTTAGTGTATTAGAGGAGAATGAGAATAATTTTGATCCCTTCGACCCATTTACTAGCTTTAATCGTAGTCTCTTAGCAGAAGCACCTAGAACACTTAAAACCAATAATCTAAATTTAGAAGTTAAAGCTATACCTACGGCTCCTAAAGGCTTTACAGGCTATGTCGGTGAGCTGAATTTAAAGCATAAATCTAACGGTGACTCTATTAAAGCAGGGGATACTTTTATTATATTTACTGAAATATCTGTTAATTGTAATCTCAATAACTTAAAGCTAAAAGAGCTTTTCTATAAATCTGATAGCTACAGCGTCTATCAAGATAAAGCTAAGAGAAGTAATTATATGAGAGATATTTTAGAGCATTTCCAAATCAATCTCACTAACGCCATTGTTACAAATCAATCCAAGACCGAGCTTGAAGTAAAAAGCAAAGCTCTAGTTTACTTTAACCCTAAAACTAAAAATTTTGAAATTATCCCAGAGACTAGCTTTAAGCTTAAAGTCCTAGGAGGATCTACAGATAAGAAAGCAGTGACAGCAGAGGACAAAAACACTAAAAAAGCAAAGAGACAGAATCCTAAAATTATCTCTAATAAAAGCATTTATACTTACAAAGCAAGTTTATTCAATTTAGAACTACCATACCGACTGGCTTTTAATTTCAATAATTATCTAATTTATATTTTACTTAGTTTAAATTTCCTTTTTCTCGGTCCTAGACTAATATCTAAGCTATTTAGTAAAATATCAAAAATTAAATCTGAGAAATATCCTTTCTCTAATTATGAAAAACTAATTCAAGCAAGTAAACTAATCACAGAGATTTCTAGCCTTTTAAAAAAGCTTTATCTAGAGATAGATACTAAACAAAGTATAGAGAATAAGCTTTCTAAGCTTGACTTAGAACTATTTGAAGAGTTTAATAGACTTATTGAGCAGACCGATAAAATTAATTATGGACTTATCAATGAGCCAGATGAAAAGATCACAAAAGCTATTCGGGAAGAAGCCCTCAGGGTTTTAAAGGGATTAAAAAAACTCTATGGATAAGATACAGCTAAAACAAGCCGAGGAAAGCTATTTAAACCAAGACTACAATACAGCAGCTACTGTTTATGAAACTATCCTCGCTAAAGAAGCAGGAAATCCATATTTAATTAACAACTATGCTAGTACACTCTATCAGCAAAAAGACTACGGTAGAGCTTTAGCTAAATACTTTAAAGCTAAAACTATGATTCCAAGGGATAAAGAACTCAATGAAAATATAAAAATAGCCATTCAAGAGATAAACGCTACTAAATTGAAAGATATATATCCAAATCTTTACTTTAATTTCAGTGAATCTTTAATTCTACTTATCGCTTTTAATATATTATTTCTAATTTTCAGGAAATCTAAATTTCTCACTATAAAATACTTTTGTTTAGCCTTACTAATTCTCAGCTCAGTGAATGTCTTTCATACTGCCTATTTAATCTATGGAAAGAAATTTGCTTTTATTACCGTAAACAGCACGGAGACCTATGCTGGAGATGATTCCAGCTATCCACAAATGTTTGAATTATTTAAAGCCCAGCCAGTAGAGATTCTAGAGGAGAATGGAGAATGGGCTAAGATTAAATATGATGGTCAATTAGCTTGGTTACAAACGAGTAAACTTGCTAAAGTGCTATGATGAATTCAACTCAATGTCTAGTAAAACTAAAATTTGCATAATTGATTATCAGGGTGGTGGTAATTTATTCAGCCTAGAGAATTCTTTTTCCTATTTAGGTGCAGATACCTACAGGACTTCTGATCCTAAAGAAATAGATAAAGCTGATAAAGTGATATTCCCTGGTGTAGGCAGCTTCGCTAATGCGATGCAGCAGATACATAAACTGAATCTAGCTGAAAGTATTGCTAATAAAGCCTACTCTGGTGTTCCATTTATGGGGATCTGTGTCGGTATGCAGGTACTCTGTGCATCTAGCTCTGAGAGTCCTGTAGAGCATGATATCGAAATAGTAGATGGTTTAAATGTTTTTGAAACGCATGTAAGGAAATTTGATTTCCTGAAAATCAGACAGGCAGAGACAGATGAAAGAATTAAGATACCACACATGGGCTGGAATCAGGTAAAACTGCCTGAAAATAGTAAGAATCCTTTATTTAAAGGTATAGAAAATTCTAGTGATTTTTATTTCGTACATAGCTACAGAGCACACGCTAAAGATCTAATTAATAATCGCAGTATGGAGAAGCGTTTCCCTAAACTTGAATACGCTCTAACTACTTACATTGAAGATTTCATTAGCCATTTATGGAATGGGGAAAATTTATTTGCTTGCCAATTTCACCCAGAAAAGAGTTCTGAAGCAGGTTTGAAGTTTTTGAAGAATTTTATTGAGTTGTAAAAAGACTAAGTGCATAATTAGTCCAGAAACATATAGAGGGCAACATGAATCATGCTGCCCTCTATTGTAAATAACATTAAAGATATGAAACAGTCAGTAATTAACTCACAGACAGTGCAGCCATAAGCTGCTCTTTCTCTGGGTGAGCTGCAATAAGACTTTCTTCGCTATCCACTTCTCTATCAAAGCCTGCACCAGAAGGAATAAGGCGACCGATAATAACGTTCTCTTTAAGACCGTGTAACCAGTCAGTCTTTCCTTTAATTGAAGCTTCTGCAAGTATTCTAGTAGTCTCTTGGAAAGAAGCTGCGGAAATAAAGCTCTCAGTATTTAAGCTGGCTTTAGTTAGACCTAGAAGTACATGCTTATAAGCAGCTGCTATTCTACCTTCTTCTTCTGCTTCTTTATTAATAGTCCTTACATAGTTAATATCATGAAGCTCTCCTTGAAGTAACTCAGTATCTCCAGGATCATCAATTCTCACTTTACGAGTCATCTGTCTAACTATAGTCTCAATGTGTTTGTTAGCAATTTCTACACCCTGAGAAACGTATACAGACTGAACTTCATCGACTAAGAATTGCTGTAAATGCTCTACGCCACGATACTCTAATAAATCATGCGGATTAGGCTGACCGTCAGTAAGAATATCACCGACATTAATCTTATCTCCGTCATTCACTATAATATTCTGACCTACAGGAATTACAAACTCTCTACGCTCATCAGCAGTCTTAATGAAAATAGTTTCAGTACCATCTTCATTAATAACCTCTGCGACACCCGCTACATCTGAAATTACCGCTGGATCCTTAGGCTTTCTACCCTCTAATAATTCTTCTACTTTAGGAAGACCCTGAACTATGTCACCAGTCTTAATTTTTTCGTAGATAATAGTCGCTAACTGGTCACCCTGCTGCACTAAAGAATTATTATCGACGTGTAATCTAGTACCTGCACTAACGAGGAAAGGACGAGCTTTTCTAACAATTACTTTATTACCGCTAACTTCTGTTACTATACCAGGCTCTTCTAAAGGCTCAGAACCACCTATTACATCACCTTTAAGTACATAATCGCCTTCTTTCACTTTCGGAGCGGTTTTTGCGTTAACAGTAAAGCTCGCAGAATCGTCAAGGATTAATATTCTAGACTTATCTACTTGATTTACGAAGACTTTACCTGAAGTCTGCGCTATAGACTGCACTTTAGCCACTGCCTGATTGGCTTCTACGAAATCACCAGGCTGAACTAAAATCTCAGTAATAGTCGAAGCATTTCTTTCAGATCTAAGAATAATATTTTCTTGGAAAATAATATTCAGAGATTCACCATCTGCATCAAACTCGACTATACCTTTAGAGTCTTGATATTGATTTTCACAAGACAGTATTAAACTAGTCTTAGTTAAAGCACCGCCATTAAAGTTACGAACTTTATCACCATCTCTGTAATTCATTTGAGTTACAGGATAAATATTAATAGACTCGTCAGTAGTCTCAGCAGTAAACTCTACTTCACGAGGCTTGATTTCATAAAGCTGTACATCTCTTAAGAGTAACTTAGTCTCGCCAGTTTCCTCGTTAGTAAAGAGAGTAATCATACTAGGATTCTGAGTTTTCACTCCAGCTAATATTTCTACACCCTCTTTAACGATGTCACCATCTGCATATTTAAGTTCAGCTGGATCGGTAATATCGAAAAGCTGTCCTGGAGTAACAGTAACTTCATGAATTATATTATTTTCAATAGTCACTCTAACTATACCGTCTATATTAGCGTATACATCCTTAACGACTTCAGTACCAGCCTTAACATGAGTACCAGTCTCGATTATCGCTAAACTAGCATCTTTAGAAAGAGAATGAATCTCTTCTGGTATAAAGATCACACGACCATGCTTAGTTACTATCTTTCTTTCATCTACTTCTAAATCATCGTATCTAATTTCACCAGAGCATGGTAAATGAGGTGAAAACTCGTCATCGACTAACTCAGCTAAGATTTTGCCATTCTCAATAGTCTCACCATTAACCATCTTAAGTACATACTTCTCTGTATTTAAAACCCAGAGATTACCTTGTTGGTTTTGCTGTAATTTAGCGTTAGCAGAACCGATAGAAGCGTTAATTACATTCAGTAATCTACCTCTAGTAAGTTTATTTACTTTCCTAGAACCGATTTCAGCCTCTTCAATTATGAGATCCGCTCCATATCTGACTTCACCACTATGCTGGCATTTTAAAATAGTTTCAGAGATAGTATCGCCTTTCTTGACTATGTCACCATCTTTGATAATTAAGTGACTAGCAGTAGGTAAAGGTAATACAGTACCAGCTTCTACCCAAATAGTACCCTGCTTATTAGCAAGTTTAGAAATATTTCCCTGTCTATCTTTGGTCTCATCAATACCGAAATCTTTAAATACTACTAAACCAGATTGCATAGTAATAACGTCTTTAGAAGCTTTCTCTGTAAGGATTTTCTTCTTACTAAGATCTGGAGTCTCACCTAGGATAGCACCTTTTTCTACTTTATCACCATTCTTCACGATAAGCTTCGCACCTACTGGGATATTCATAGATTCAGATCCAATAGAAAGCTTTCCAGCATTTAAAGTTTGGTAAACTATATCACCATACTTAGTCCTAACCTCTCTTACATCGAAATCATAGCTAATTACACCAGCAGCAGGAGCATTATAAAACTCTCTAGCCTTACCATGACCAGCAACAGCACCACCAGTGTGGAAAGTTCTCATCGTTAGCTGAGTTCCAGGTTCACCAATAGACTGAGCAGCGATAATACCAATAGCTTCACCTAAATTAACTGGACGGTTATCAGTAGATGACCAGCCATAACATTTTTTACAAACACCATACTTAGCTTCGCAGATAAGTGTAGAACGGATCTTAACTGATCTTAGACCAGAATTTTTTATCTTCTCTGAAGCAGATCTATTAATGATAACGCCTTTAGGAGTAATCACTTCTTTAGTCTCTGGATTAGTAATGTCTTCAGCAGCAGTTCTACCAATAACTCTTACATCAATAGAAGTTACTATGGTCTCTCCATCATAAAGAGCTCCTACTTCGATAAATTTCTCAGTACCACAATCATCAGTACGAATAATTACATCCTGAGCAACATCTACTAGTCTTCTAGTCAAATAACCAGAGTCAGCTGTCTTAAGAGCTGTATCTACCAGACCTTTTCTTGCACCAAACGCAGAAATCACATACTCTGGAACTGTAAGACCTTCTTTAAAATTAGACTTAATCGGAAGGTCAATAATTTTACCTTCAGAGTTCGCCATAAGACCCCTCATCCCAACTAGCTGACGCACCTGAGAAACATTACCTCTTGCACCAGAGAAAGCCATCATATATACAGGGTTTAATCTATCAAAATATTCAACTACAGCCTCAGTAACCTTATCATTAGTCTCAGACCAAGTATCTATAACTTTGTTATAACGCTCTACCTCAGTAATTTCACCCTTCTCGAATCGCTCAGTCATTTTCGCTAATTCAGCTTCAGCCTCAGCTACTAATTCCGCTTTTTTAGGAGGTACTGTCAAGTCAGCGATACTGATAGTTACAGCAGCTTGAGTAGCGTATTTAAAACCAAGATCTTTAAGATTATTGGCTAAAATTGCAGTCAGCTCTGCACCAAAGTTTTCGTAAACTTTCGCGATCATTCTACCTAAAATCTTTTTATCAACTATCTGATTGATAAAAGCTGGTTTCTTTTTCTCTCTCACTAGTGCTGCTGATGATGCCTTTGAATCTTTTGTTTGCATGGTGCTAATCTAAACCCTTTTTAAATAAACTAAATTGCTACAGCGTCTTTCTCGATCGAATCTACTATAGTCTTATTGAATATAATTCTGCCTAAAGTAGTCTCTATAATCTCTGGAAGCCCTGAGTCTGTCTGAGTAGTTCTAAGTTTCACTTTCGCAAATAAGTCTACCTGCTTATTGTGGAAAGCTGTAATCGCCTCTTCCTCATTAGCAAAGAACTTACCTGCACCTTTAAATAACTTAGGATCTTCTGAATTAGGTTTATCTATAGTCAAATAATAAATACCTAAAACCATATCCTGAGTAGGAGTGATAACTGGCTTACCTGTCGCTGGTGAGAGGATGTTCGTATTTGCCATAACTAAAGTCCTAGCTTCAGTTTGAGCCTCTATACTAAGAGGTACGTGTACCGCCATCTGGTCACCGTCGAAGTCAGCGTTAAAAGCAGAACATACTAGAGGATGCAAGCTTATAGCTCTTCCCTCTACTATAACTGGTTCAAATGCCTGGATACCCAATCTGTGAAGCGTAGGTGCACGGTTTAGTAAAACAGGGTGTCCTTGTACCACTTCTTTTAAGATATTCCAGACCATCGGTGAGCCTTTCTCTATAAGCTTTTTAGACGCTTTAATATTCTGACAAATCTGTCTATCAATCAATTTATTAATAACGAATGGCTTAAATAACTCTATAGCCATCTCTCTCGGTAAACCACACTGATGTAATTTCAAAGATGGACCGACAACAATAACAGATCTACCAGAGTAATCTACACGCTTACCAAGTAAGTTCTGACGGAAACGCCCTTGCTTACCTTCGATGATATTCGATAAAGATTTTAGCGGTCTACCATTAGTTCCAGTAACCACTCTACCCCTTCTACCATTATCAATAAGAGCATCTACAGCTTCCTGTAACATTCTCTTCTCATTACGAATAATGATTTCAGGTGCACCCATATCAATTAGACGAGCAAGGCGGCTATTTCTGTTAATAACTCTTCTGTAAAGATCGTTTAAGTCTGAAGTTGCAAATCTACCACCGTCTAACTGAACCATAGGTCTCAAGTCTGGAGGGCAAATTGGTAAAACATCCATAACCATCCATCCTGGATCAGTCTTAGAATTAAGTAGTGACTGCACTAATCTTAAGCGCTTAACGCACTTAATTCTCTTCTGCTGGGAACCACCTACCTCAGCTAATTCAGCTTTTAGAGAATCTCTTACTTTCTCTAAGCCAGGTAGAGACAGTAATTCACCTCTTTCAGCTCTGCTGCTAGCATTCGGATACTCATATTTAGGCTGAGCTAAATCTTCTAATAAAAGTAAAAGCGCTTCAGCTCCTATTCCTACCTCGAACTGTGCAGTTTCATCTTCTAAAAGCTGCTCATACTCTTCCTCAACAATAATCTGGTTTTTCTTTAAACTCTCTACATTACCTGGATCTATCACTAGGTAAGAGTTAAAGTAAACTACCTGCTCAAGATCTTTTAAAGTAATATCTAAAAGCAAGCTTAGGTAACTAGGAATACCTTTTAGGAACCAGATATGAGAAACTGGAGCTGCTAAAGTAATAGCGCCCATTCTCTGTCTTCTAACTTTAGACTCAGTAACCTCTACGCCACATCTCTCACAGACTATACCTTTATGACGAATACGCTTATACTTACCACAAGCACACTCCCAGTCCTTAACTGGACCAAATATCTTCTCGCAGAAAAGACCATCTTTTTCTGGCTTTAAAGTTCTATAGTTGATAGTTTCTGGCTTAGTAACTTCACCATAAGACCAACTTAGAATTCTAGCTGGCGAAGCGAGCTGTATCTTAATACTATCGAAAAGATCATTATCAGCAACTAAACTATTCTTAGCAATCTCTTGGACTTCATCACTGTCAATATCACGCTCTAACGCTTCAATAGAAGCGATACCTAAAGCGTCTAATTCATTACCAATCTCATCTGACATTTTTAATCTAACCCTTTTACTAACTAGTTAAAAGTAAACCCTGACTTAGTTTCAACCTTTAAACCAAGCTCCTCACTAGAATTAAGGTCATTAATAGCCTCATCTAGTCTCGGTAACTGGTTTTTAGTTTTCATAAAATCAAAAGTAGAATCAGAATCTAAATTTACTTCTTCTAAATTTGAGTCGCCATCAGCATTCTTAACTGATTTAAGAGCGTGTATATCTAAACCGATAGACTGTAACTCTTTTAGTAAAACCTTAAATGACTCTGGCACACCCGCTGGAGTGATATTTTCACCCTTAACTATAGCTTCATAAGCCTTAGCACGTCCAACCACGTCATCTGATTTACGAGTCAGCATTTCCTGAAGCGTATAAGAAGCACCGTAAGCCTCTAAAGCCCAGCACTCCATCTCTCCTAATCTCTGTCCACCAAACTGAGCTTTACCTCCTAAAGGCTGCTGAGTAACTAAACTGTAAGGACCAGTAGACCTAGCGTGAATCTTATCATCGACTAAGTGAACTAATTTCAGAATATACATAACCCCAACTAAAACCGGATTATCAAAATACTCACCAGTACGACCATCAATTAATTTAACTTTACCGTCTGACCTTAACCATGAATACTTACCATCATCGATAGCTCTAGCTTTCTCGATTTCTTGCTTAATTAAATTATCAGAAGCACCATCTCCAAAAACCTCATCAAATGAAGGAACTTCATAAGCGTGATCTAAAATAGTCGCAGCCATACCTAAAATACATTCATAGATTTGACCCACGTTCATACGAGAAGGTACACCTAGAGGGTTCAGCACCACATCCACAGGCGAACCATCTGGTAAATGTGGCATATCTTCTATAGGTAATATTCTAGAAATAATACCCTTATTACCGTGTCTACCAGCGACTTTATCACCTACTGATATTCTTCTCTTCTGCGCAATAAAGACTCTAACTATCTTGTTAGATACTGGAGGCAACTCATCACCTTTATCTCTATCGTAGACTCTAACAGCGATAACTCTACCTTTCTCGCCATGCGGTACTCTAAGAGAATTATCCTTTACATCTCTAGCCTTCTCTCCGAAAATAGCCCTTAAAAGCCTTTCTTCTGGAGGGTTATCAGATTCACCTTTAGGAGTAATCTTACCGACTAAAATATCATTTTCCTTAACCATCGCACCGATGCGCACTATACCATTTTGATCTAAGTGCTTAAGTGCATCTTCACTAACGTTAGGCAATTCTCTAGTTATCTCTTCTGCACCTAGCTTAGTTTGCCTAGCATCTATTTCATATTTTTCAATGTGAATAGATGTATAAACATCGTCTCTGACTAGTCTCTGAGAAATTAAAACAGCATCCTCAAAGTTATATCCTTCCCAAGGCATAAAAGCAACTAAAAGATTCTTACCTAAAGCAAGCTCACCTTCACAAGTAGCAGCACCATCAGTTAAAGCTTGACCAGCTTTCACTTCTTGACCTATTTTCACGATAGGAGTCTGATTCAAACATGTATCTTGGTTAGATCTCATGTATTTTAAAAGGTCATAAGTTTTAGCACCCTTAGTCGTATCATTAAATTTAATTCTAATACGCTTAGAATCTACATACTCAACTACACCATCATCATCAGAGATAACTACCATGCCACTATCTCTTGCGACTTGGCCTTCTATACCAGTACCGACAAGCGTTCTTTCTGCTTTAAGCAAAGGAACAGCTTGACGCTGCATGTTAGAACCCATAAGTGCACGGTTAGCATCATCATGTTCTAAGAAAGGTATTAAAGAAGTACCAATCGATACGATCTGAATAGGGGAAACACCGACTAGATCTACATCTTCGCCCTTAGTCTCAATAAATTCATTTTTATATTTAACTGGAACCATCTCGTTAACGAAGTTTCCTTCATCATCGATACGAGTATCACCAGTAGCGATTTTCATACTGTCTTCATCAGTAGCAGTGAAATATTTAACTTCATTAGTAACCACACAATTCACGACAATA
>DAISHM010000016.1:8057-10920 GCA_036822535.1 Candidatus Caenarcanales bacterium | reverse complement strand
CATCCAAAGCGAATAGCGAGTCGTATCTTAGGTATGGGGGATGTGCTGTCTTTAGTCGAGCGTGCCCAAAGGCGTTTCGAGGAAGAGGAGTCGCAGAGACTAGAAGCTGAGCTGATGAAGGGTAATTTTAATAATGATACATTTCTTACTGCTCAAAAGATGATGTCTAAATTAGGTGATATGGGTTCTATAGCTAAAATGCTCGGCATGGGTTCTTTTATGAAGCAGATGGGGCTTTCATCTCTACAGCAAGAGAACTTAATTCAAGAGAGTACAAGAAAGATGTCTAAGTATAAGGCAGCGATTGCTAGTATGACTAAGCAGGAGAAAGTCAATCCAGCTCTGCTTTATACGGATCATTCTGCACGCTCTCGTAAACAGCGTATTGCTAGTGGTTCTGGGCTCGATATTAAGCATGTCGATCAGATGGTGAGTGAGTTTAATAAAATGAGTCAGATGTTTAAATCTATGGGGCCTATGCTTTCTATGTTTAAATCATCAGAGTCTGCTCCAGCCTCATTAGATCCATTAGATTTGATGCAGAATATGGGTTTTTCTAAAAAACAGAAAAAAATTATGGAACAAATTAACCCTAATAACAGTCATAAGAAAACGTTGACTAATAAAAAAGGGCAGAAGCCTCAGGTTAAGGGATTTAAAAATTTTTGAAATTCTCTTGACGATATTCTCATATAGATTTACGATCTATCTATATGAGTTTTTCTGATTTTGATAACAACCAATCTGGTGCGAGAATTAAAGTTTTTGGAACTGGGGGAGCAGGCTGTAATGCAGTAAATGGCATGATTCGAGCTGGTCTTAACTCTGTGGAGTTCTGGGTCGCTAACACAGACACGCAGGCCCTAAAAAATTCACAGACAGCTAATCAGATTCAGCTAGGGTCTAAGCTTACTAGAGGTTTAGGTGCTGGTGGTAACCCAGAAACTGGTCGTGGTGCAGCTGAAGAGAGTAAAGAAGATATTAAGCACGCTCTTAATGGTGCAGATATGATTTTTATTACTGCTGGAATGGGTGGTGGCACTGGTACAGGTAGTTCATGTGTTATCGCTGACGTAGCTAAAGAGATGGGTATACTCACTGTAGGTGTAGTAACTAAACCATTTAGTTTCGAGGGTAGAAAAAGAATTAGATTAGCTCAAGAAGGTATTAATGAGCTGAAAGGAAAAGTAGATGCTCTTATCGTTATTCCTAACGATAAGCTTCTAGATATCACTGAGAGACAGACTAGTATGTCTGCTGCTTTCTCTCTAGCTGATAATGTTTTATTACAAGGTGTGCAAGGTATCAGTGACATAATCACGGTTCCAGGTTTAATTAACGTGGACTTCGCTGATGTGAAGAGCGTTATGCTAGCTGCTGGTAATGCGATTATGGGTATGGGTAAATCATCTGGCGAAGGAAGAGCTATACAGGCTGCTCGCCAAGCGATTAATTCACCTTTATTAGAAAATACTATAAAAGGTGCTACTGGAATCATTTTCAATGTTACTGGTGGTGCTGATCTTACTCTACATGAAGTAAATGAAGCTGCTGAGTCTATCTATGATGAAGTAAGTGAAGATGCAAATATTATTATCGGTGCTGTAATCGATGAGAGAATGCAAGGTGAAATTCAAATTACGGTTATCGCTACTGGTTTCGCTGCCCAGGAGACAGATGTACAGAGAAGCTTCTCTGCTTCTTCTTCTACGCCGTCATCTAAAGAGTCTAAGTCTTCTTTTTCTTCTTTGATTGGTAATACTTTCGGTAGCAGTTCTTCGTCTGGAGCTGGAAATCCTAATAATTTGTTTTTCTCTAATAATAAATCTGCTTATAATAAGTCTTCTATTAAGACGCCTATCACTTCTAACTTTAGTTCTCAGACTAAAGCTCCAGAGATGAAAGCCCGTGAGAAAACGTATCGTGATCCAGTAGATCTACCTGAGTTTCTTAAACTTAAGTAATATATTGTGGAAAGATTTGATTAGTTAAATTACTTAATCATGCTTAGCTGATAGATCCATCTATCTGTACTCTGTTTAGTATGTTAATTAGTTAGCTGTAGTTTAGAGTCGTGTATTTATTGGTTCCAATCGACGGTAAGGCATTGAAAGCCAGTGACTCTCTTAGAAGGTCATATTTTCTTGCTCTCTGAGGATCTACAACTCCCCCTGGTGCATTAGCTCCACTTTTAGGATCTTCTAATATATCCATCAGTTCTTGAGTTTGGATAAGACTTAGTCCCTGTGATAATCTAAATTCGTGTAATTCAGATAAAGTATGTGCACTAGCACCTGCGACTAAGGCATCTTTATAAGTAGAAATTTCTGCTTTATTAGTCAGAGTGCTGTAGATATCTACAAAATAAGCTTGTGTTTTAGCTATAGAGCCAGTTTGATTAATTAAATCTACAAAAATACTTCTTTCACTGGCATTTACTAAACCTTGTGGAATCCATACTTCATCTAGCTGTCTTTCAGGTGTAGGACGGGTATTAGATTCATTGAGATCTAGATAGTTGTCCAATTCTTTACTTGAAGCGATTGCGTTGTCAAAACTAGCTAAGTCCAGAATAAAACTCTTAGTTCTTTCTAACTCTTCCATTAACTCTTTGTAGTAATTAAAGCCCGATGGGTCGAAGATTCCAGCTTCAAACATTTCCTGAAAGGCAGAAACTTTATCATAATTACTATCTTGATAAAGGCGTGTAAATATTCTTCTTAGGTCATCTCGCTTATGATAGCCTACTGTATTATTGTCTAGACCTTCAGCCCAGTATTTAATCTTTAATTCATTGAGCTGATCAGCGTCTCCGACGGCATTCATGAGTTCCATGATATTGGCGTAACTAAGTTCTTTTTCT
>DAISHM010000016.1:0-7957 GCA_036822535.1 Candidatus Caenarcanales bacterium | reverse complement strand
TTTGTAGATCGTTAGCAGAGAGTGGAGGTACAGAGGCTGCTAGTAGAGCAATTCTGTTAGTATCTTTAGACCATCCTTCTGCGATTAGCTTGGAGTAAGCATTTTTATCTTTAAAATATTCTATAGTAAGCTTTCCATCTGCTAGATTAGGGTCTACGGTGATAGATTCAGTGAGTATATTGTCTTTAGCGAGAAGGACTCTCATCATTTCCTCATAGTCAAAGGACTCACCTGTAATGAGTTTAGCATTTTTATTTTTAAGAGCAGATTCTAGGAGATTGGATTGTTGATCAAGTAGTATTTTTCTTTTATCGTAATCAGCTTTAGATTCTCCTAGTCTTTGTTCTGATCTTTTAAAGAGGATTTCACTAAACTGATTTAATTGAAAAGCTTTTTCTTTATACTCTTCAGCTTCGGCAGGAGTAGCTGTTAATGGAATAACAGGACTGAACACAGGACTAGTGTAAGTAAATTCTTGCCTAAATTTACCAGCACCTAGATCTACTTCTGTTCCAATGCTGGAGAGATTTCCCGCGGAATTAGTATTAAAGTCTATGCCGAGACTATTTTTATAGTCTTCGAATTCAAGTATTCTGCCAATGGAGATAGTATTATTTTCTTTAATTAATTTAGCGTAGAAATCGAGGCTAGGCTTGTCAGTGACACCGCTATCAAAAAGCTGTAATAGTTTTTCAGCTTCTGTTTTATTGTAGCCAAGGTCAAAGATACCGGGTGTAGTAATGGTTCCTTTAAAGAAGTCAATAAAGTCTTGCCTGGTCATTTCAGGAGCAGTTCCAAAGAGATTATTTCTTTCGTCTGCCCAAGGTTCTACATAGAGTTTATTAAGTGCTTTGCTGTCTCCGACGGCATTCATGAGTTCCATGATATTGGCGTAACTAAGTTCTTTTTCTGTGACAGGTACTTGTTGATTGATGATGGCAGCACTCATAAAGATTCGTTTTTGAGTTTTAGCGGCTTTATCACCAGATCCTTCTCCGAGTAATATTTGTAGAATTTGGTTAAGGTGATCTGCAGGTGCACCTCCGGTAAAGACTTCGTTTCCAGGGCTAGGGTTAATGAGTTCTCCATTAGGATTGAGGTTTACGCCAGCGAATTCTGGAGAGTCAATGAATTCGTTTAGTGAGAGAATTTCTTGAATGGTGAGGGAATTTTTGTTACTGGAGATGAGTCTAGAGAAGAGAGAGAGTCTATTAGTGTCAGTGATACCGTTATCGATAAGGAAGAGAACATCTTTGGCATCGGTGAGATTAATTCCTTTATCGAAGAGTCCGAGAGTAGCGGTAGCTTTATCTCCGTTAAAGAAAGTTTGTAGATCGTTAGCAGAGAGTGGAGGTACAGAGGCTGCTAGTAGAGCAATTCTATCGGCATCTTTAGACCACAATTCTGCTTGTAGGTAATTTAAGCGATCATTCTTAACTGCATCTAAAACTCTTGCCATTTCGTACTCGTTAAAAGCTGTATCAAAGAAAGGTACTTTACCAGAACTTAGAGAATTAGAGAAATAGTTCTCCATTTGATTAAATACATTTTTAGAAATAGATACTATTTTACTAAGAATGTTTCTATCATCAGTATTAGCTCCATTCTTACCATCTAAATCTATACTGCCGCTAATAAGGCTGCCAGAAGAGTTTAAATATATTGAATTAACATTTTGAGCATCATTGATAATTAGGTCTAAGGTAGCGTTAAAAGTATTTACCTCAGAACTTTCTATACCATCAGCATCTAGATCTATAAAATTTATTAGAGCTTCTTCAGTGGCATTTAATCTTCGATCTCCTGCTCCGACACGTGCTAGTAGATCCTTATACAGGCTAAGGTATTGGGCTGTTTGAATTTTTGGATTATTTATATCCATAAGCCGTACAGAGCCAGCTTTAGACTCTAATTAGCTTTATATATTTAAAAGGTTAAATATCGATTAAGAAGCTCTTTATCATTGGCTTCTAGCTTTATATATTTAAAATTAAATAATTCTGGTAAATACTCTTCAGGGAAGGCTGAGCCAGGCTTAAGCTGATTGCGTTTAAGTGTCTTTTCTAGGCGAGTTTCTATACTATTTACAGCGACATCTAAATGGTATATCGCATATTCATGATGAAGATCTTTATGGCGAATTTTTTCTAGACCGAAAACCGATTCATGAATTTCTCCTCGAAATGCTACGCCTTCTAGCTTTCTGAATAATCTAGTTCTAGCATTATAGCGACCACGATATTTACGATTAGGGGCTATAAAGCTAGCAGAGCCATCTTCATAAATTTTATTTATCCATCTACTGTACATGCGGTATTTAGAGAAGATTTTAGATTTAATGAGTTCTCTGAGCTTCTCAGCTAGGAAAGTAGATAAAAATTCATCACTGTCGAAAACTAAAATCCAATCACTATTAGTAGCCTTAATAGCTTGATTGCGATGATGACTATAACCTAGAAACTCTTTTTCTTCGATTAATTTAACTTTAGGATAGCTTTTTAAGATATTTTTAGTCTCATCACTAGATCCAGTATCGACTACGACTATTTCATCTACTACACTATGACAGGATTCTATTGCTAAACGAATAGTGTTTTGATTATTTTTAGTAATTAAATTAACAGCCAGGGAGGGATTATCTGAATTAGTAAAAGAACTTAAATCAAAGCAAGCTAAAATCTTATTTATAAATTTCTGTAATTCATTTTTAATTGCCATAATCTCTAAACCAGCTTTCGAAGTATTCACTGAAAATTGCTGTGAATAACATTTTTCGACCCCTAGACTAGGTTATGATTATATCTGAAATTCATGTTTAAGATTTTAAAGTTAATTTCAGTAATTTTCTTGTTCAGCTTTACTATAGCCTGTTCTCAGAAAAACCCACCAGCGAAGCCATCACGCCCATTACCTGTTAAATTCGAGGGAGCACTTAGAACGAATCTAGCTCAAGATTTCGAGACAGTAGCAGAATTAAAAGCTTTTAGAGAAATTACTGTAGCTGCTGAAAGAGCAGGTCAGTTAGCGAGTGTCTTAGTCAGAGAAGGTGACTGGGTGAGTGAAGGACAGCCTTTAGTTAAAATTAAAGGTGAAGATGTAAAAGCTGAATTAGCTAAAGCACAAGAAAATTATCGTGCTTTCAAAAAATTATATGATCAGGAAGCTATTTCTAGGACAGAGTTTCTTACTTATGAGACAGCTTTAAAGAGTGCAGAGGCTACTTACGGAAATCTAATGATAAGGGCTATTAGCTCTGGAGTAGTAGGTAAAATCATCGTAGATCCAGGTGATTTTTTAAGAGCAGGTGATCCGATTTTAGAGCTGATTAAAGTAGACCCTCTTAGAGTTTCTTATACTGTGCCTGAGCGTCTTATTCCCTATGTTAGCCTCGGGCAAGAACTAGAGTTGACTAGTGATTTAGATAAATCATTAGTGTCTAAAGCTCGTGTAGACTTTATTTCACCTAGTGTAAATCCAGAGACTAAATCAGTATTAGTAAGAGCTAGTTTAATTAGTAACTCAGGTCAGCTAAAACCGAATCAGTATGTGCGTATAAAACAGAGAGTAAAAGATCGTAATAATATTATCGCTGTTAGAGAGGAAGCGATTTATTTAGACCAAGGGCAAGAATATATTTTTATCGCAGAACCTGCTGATGAAGATGGTTTTTATAATGCTGTAAAAAAACCAGTAGAGACTGGGCTTAGAAAAGATGCATTAGTAGAGGTTACTAAGGGTATTAGCGAAGGTGAACTCGTAATATATGCAGGTCTTTATAGTATTTATGAAGGAGCAAAGTTAACTAGTGTCGATTAGTGATATTTCTGTTAATAGACCTGTTTTAGCGACTGTATTTTCGCTAATTATACTTCTTATAGGTATTATATCTTTCACGAAATTACCAGTCAGAGAGTATCCCGATATAGACGCTCCAGTAGTTACTGTAACTACTGTCTACCCAGGTGCAAATGCTGAGGTTATAGAGAGTGAAGTTACTAATATTATTGAAGAAGAGCTTACTAGTATTAGTGGTATTAAGTCACTGAACTCTAATAGTAGAGATCAAGTGAGCTCTGTAGTGGTTGAGTTTGAATTATCTAAAAATATAGATGTCGCTGCACAGGATGTCAGGGAGAAGGTCTCACGCATAGCTTCTAAATTACCAGATGATGCTAATGATCCACAGATCGCAAAAGCTGAAGCTGATGCTAGTCCTATTATGTGGATTCTGGTCAAATCCAATAAACGCAGTCTCCTAGAACTCTCTGAGTATGTAGATACTAATATTAAAGATTATTTCCAGACCATAGATGGCGTTAGTAAGGTAATCTTCGGCGGTGAGAAACGTAAATCTATACAGGTTTTCTTAGATCCGCAGAAGCTCGCTTATCATGCCCTCAGTATCACTGATTTAGAACGGGCGATGCGTGATAATAATTTAGAGTTACCAGGTGGTTTAATCGAATCTAAAAATACAGAGTTTAGCGTTAAAGTAGACGCTACTTTAAAAAGTGTAGAAGCTTATGAAAACCTTGTCATTAAAGAGACTGACTTAGGTGTAATTAGATTAAAAGATGTAGCTCAAATTAGAGAAGGCGCTGAAAATGATAGAAGCTTTGTGAGATTTAATGGGCAGCAAGGTTTTGGATTAGGGGTAGTAAAACAATCTAAAGCTAACACCGTTAAAATTTCAGATGAAGTACACCTGCGCATTAAAGAATTGAAAACTAAAATTCCTGCCGATATTAATCTAGAAGTGGGCTTCGACTCAGCTAAATTTATTAAATACAGTATAGAAGACCTTTTCTTTACTGTAGCTTTTTCTAGTTTATTAGTAATCATCATTATATTTTTATTTCTCGGGAATTTAAGAAGTACTCTGATACCAGCTCTCTCTATTCCTGTAAGTATTATCGGGGTAATGGGTGGTTTAGCGGTTTTAGGTTTCACGATTAATTTAATGACATTACTAGGCTTAGTTATAGCTATCGGTATAGTAGTAGATGATTCGATTATAGTTTTAGAAAATGTTTATAGAAAAATAGAGGAGGGCTATGATCCTAAACTCGCTGCTAAAGAGGGTACTAATGAAATTACTCTAGCCGTTATGGCTACTACTTTAGTTTTGATAGTAATTTTCTTGCCAGTAGCTTTCTTAAAAGGTCTCTCTGGTAGATTGCTTTCTGAGTTTGCTTTCTCACTCTGCTTCGCTACTTTAATTTCTGCCTTTGTTGCTTTAACTTTAGCACCGATGCTTTGCTCTAAGATACTCAGACATAAGCCTAATCTGAATATTGATACGACTAAGACTCGTAAAACTTTTATTAGTAAGTTTTTTGGCTTTATTATGGGCTTTTATACTTATTTAGAGAATGCTTATATAAACAGTATTCCATTCTGCTTAAGACATAAAAGACTGATAGTGATTAGTAGTGCTATTTCCTGTGCCGCTATCTGTACTTTTCTCTTTTTATCTATTCCTAAAGATTTTATTCCTAATGAAGATAGGGGTAATTTTCTTACTTTGATTCAAACCCGCACTGGTACTAGCTTGGACTATCTCGATAAACAAATGCGCAAGGCTGAAAATATACTTACCGCTATCCCAGAGATGGATACAGTAATTGCCGTAGCTGCCTTCGGTAGAGATGGCCCAGGTAAAGTTAATCAGGGAATTATGATTAATAGATTAGTTCCATGGGATGAACGCTCTAAAAATGTCTTCGCCATCGCTGGCCCTCTATGTGATACATTTAGTTCTATACCAGAGGCTTTCGTCCTCCCTATATTCCCATCCTCTGGACCAGAAACGGGTTTCGGCTCACTGCCTATAGAAATAGTTTTAAAAAGTCAGAATATAGATTTTCTTGCGAAAATCAGCAAGCAGATCTTAGCTGAGGCAAATGGCTTACCCAGACTGATATTTAGTAAATCTGATCTTAGTTTTAATAAGCCAGAACTAGAAGTGCGTATAGATAGAGATAAAGCACAGAAGCTCGGTATCAGTATGCGTGAGATAGCGAGGAGCTTACAGATATTATTTGCTAGTGATGATATTACTGAATTTAACCTCAAGGGGGAGAATTATAAGGTAATAGCTCGTCTACCACGATATGAAAAAGATGAAATTCGTAAATTAGGTGAAATACCGATTAAGACAGCAGATGGTAGCTTAGTTGCTTTATCTAATTTAATAGAAGTCACTCCTAAAGTAGGTGTCGAAGAATGGAACCATTTAAATCGTAGACGCTCTGTAAGTATACAGGCAGCTCCAGTTCCCGGAGTGCCAGCTAGTGAAGGTCTCAGAGATTTAGAGAAATTAATTTTTAAAATAGTAGATGAGGCTAAAGATAAGCCAGTGGATTTTGAGATAGATTATAAAGGTGTTTCTAGAGAGGAGAAAGATAGTAATGTAGCTCTTTATATTACTTTTGCTATAGCTTTAATGTTCGCCTATCTCTTTTTAGCAGGGCAATTCGAAAGTTTAAGCAGCCCGCTTGTCATATTATTTACTGTACCTTTAGCGATTACTGGGGGTCTTTTAGGTCTCGCTCTCTTTCAGCTTTTCCCTCTCATTACGAAGACAGCTATAGCTCTAGGAGCGCCTTTCTGGATACAGTTTGTCATTCCACAGTTTAATAACATCAGTATTAATATCTATAGCCAGATAGGTATAGTCATGCTGATCGGACTAGCTTCTAAAAACGGTATTCTCTTAGTCGAGTTTATAGATCAGCAGCGTCAGCATATGCCAGTTTATGATGCGATACAGGCAGCTTGTAGATTGCGTTTAAGACCTATACTTATGACCGCCTTAGCTACAGTTTTAGGTATATTACCTATCGCTCTAGCTACAGGTATAGGCTCACAATCCCGTCAGAGTCTAGGTGTCGTTATAGTCGCTGGTATGCTTTTCTCTACATTCCTTACTCTGTTTATTATTCCTTGTCTTTATGCTTGGATAGGGAGGAAGGATGCGAAGGGTGAGTGATTAAGAAGGGCTTACTTTGCTAAATGAAAGAGAAAATATCAACTTGCTGGTGGTGGATTATAGAGCTTCTTAAAAGCTCTTCCTTAGCCTTTTTAGCCTTATCCTTATCAATTGAATTAATAAATTTATCTTTAAAACCCTCTCAAACTCAAGGACTTGCTTTATTTAATGATCTTAGTTTTTCATGGGTTTTAATAGGCATATATTTTTTTTACATAGTTTTTCTAACTTATTCTAAAAAGCTCATTAAGCCTGATACTTTAGGTATTTTATTTGCAGCTATAGGTCTCGGGTTTTTAAAAATAGATTCTTTTAGATCTTTATTTGATTTTCCTTTTTTAGAAGGTACTGATTTTATATATTCTAAATTCCCTTTTATCTAAGTTTTAGTGACAGTAATAGTACCGATTACGGTCTGGTGTAAGAATGTGCTGATCCCGAAAATCCTAGAACTGATAAAAACAATTACGGCTTGGTGTAAGAAGGAGCAGAGACTAAAAAGCTTTAGCAGCGAGCAAGAGGAAAACTATGAACGCAGAGAATTTGCTCAAAAATTTTTAGATATGATTCTAAAACATAATTCAAATGATAAGCCTAAAGATGAAGCAGAAATTTTCGGCCTGCAAGCCGCTTGGGGCAGTGGTAAAACTAAGACTATAGAATTTATTAAAGAGCATGCTGAGAAGAAATATAAAGATAAGCTTTTACTTATAGATTTTAATCCTTGGTACTGTACAGATCCTAGTCAGATCGCTTCTGAATTTATATCTGTCCTAAAGGAAAAGTTAAAAAAGGAATTTCCATTTCGCAGTCTAGCTTTAGATAGTAATTTAGAGAGATATAAAAATCTTATAAATACGCAGTATCAGTCTGCCTTTAGCTTTTTATTTAATTTAGAAGGCTCTCGTGAGCTTGAATTTAAAGAAATTAATAAACATTTACCTGAGATTATTAAAGATCAACAAA
>DAISHM010000015.1:0-11265 GCA_036822535.1 Candidatus Caenarcanales bacterium | reverse complement strand
GCTATGTCTCTTCTTTATTTAAAGACTTTAATGAGAAAACCCTTAAACTCTATGTACAAGCCGAAGAAGCGATTATTATTAAAGCTCATAGTCGAGTAGTGAAGCAAGCTGGTTCTACTAAAGAAGCGGATTTATTGAGTTTAAGTGCTTTAGCGAGTATTGATTTACGTGCTGCTGCGAAAATGGAAAATGCCCTGAAAATCTATCGCCTAGAGGCTTATGAGAGATATAAAAAAGAATTTGAAGGGCTGCGTGATTTAAAACAAATTAACCATTTATCTTTAGAATTTACTAATAGCTATCTTTCTTTAATTAAAGAGAATGCAGACTTAAAGGCGAAAACTGATTTATCAGCTAAGCTTTTAGCTTTATTTTATAGCTTCGCTAAATATCTTGATAGCTATCTACCAGATTTACTTTCTACTGTCACTAATTTTATTTATGCTAAGACTGACTTGGAGAGAAGAGAAGAGTTTGAAAAAGTATTTGGTGATCATCAAAAGAATAAAGGGCTATTCTTGAAACTCGCTTCTGCACTGAAAAGTAAATTTAATGAATCTGGTTTAGAGATGGCGACTTCATTTATGGAGTTAGCTTATTATAATTACTTAGTCTCACTTAGTATTAATGTCTATGACCAGAATTTAATGATTAATCAGCTTAGTATTTTCTTTGATGAATATCTAAATATTCATGAAGAGGATTATCCACCTTATGCATTCCATAAACTCTCTGCTGGTGAGGCTTACGGCTTTGATAATGAGTACTACTTATCTATAGCATTGCGTGAGAAGATGTTTAAGCTTGCAGCAGCGAGTGGTACTGCTATTTATAAACTACTCTGGATTTTAATTTCAGAATATACAGTACTGAAAGAGACTTCACGTACTTATAGAGATCTTTTGATTGGTGATCATGAAAATGGTTTAATTCCTATCGCTTACCAACACCAGACTATCTGTATAGAAGAAAGGTTCTGGGATTGTATGCGGGCTTTAAGGAATTTTGTGAGAAATTATCATGATAGGCATCCATTACCAGTAATCATTAAAGGCGATTCAGCGAGAGCTGATCTTTTATTCGGTTTAGATACAGCTTCACATAAGGTTTTATACATAGCTGGGCTAAGTAGCCCGGGTAAACACTCTTGGGATTTACCTTTAGTCCTAAGATCAGCTGCTTATCGTAGTAGTCGTGCTGATGCATTGAATCGAGGTAGTTTTTCTACGGTAATCGCTTTTACTCCTTATCTCACTGAAGATGGCCGTATTAGGCAGATCTATACTTCTTTTAAGCCTGAAGAGCTTTTGCAGAAAGGTGTAGATTTAATTACTCCTTTTGAGAATTCTCTGGAGAAATTTAAACTTAATGATTATGGCTATGTTCATGCTTTAATTATGTTAGAGCCATCTCCCTTATTGCCTTTGCCAGATTTGACTATGTCGGCGCATACGCACGAGCAGTATATTTCTGGACTAACTAAAGAGATAGAGGTTCCAGAGGTTTGGTCATACTTAAATATGCGTCAAATGTATGCTAAGACTGAGCTAAAGGCTATCTTAGATAAGGCGCAAATTACGGCTTTAGTGCAGATCAATTTTAAACAGCAGGCTTTTAAAACTAGAAAAGATATAGAACTCTATTTAAAAGAGGAACTTGCTAGGGCAAATGCTGTTCATATTGATGAATGGATACTTAAGTCTAGTAAAGAATCGGGTGGTAGAGGGATTAGTGGGAAGCTGAGCCTTTTTAAAGATTTAGATGAAATTATAGATTTTATTTTAGAACAGTCTTTAACTGATGATGTAGTAATGCAGGAATTCGTTCCAAATAATGCTAAAGCCTTTATTCTAGAAGATTTTTATCAAGATTTAGTAGATAGCTTTTTAGAATCTGGAACCGTGATTAATACTGAGTTTCCAGCACCAGATTTATTCTTTGCGATGCGTAGCTTTCAGAGTTTAACTGGCATTAAAGGTTATTTATTCTCGGTAAATGTAGATAAAGTTACGGTAAATGCAGGTCAGGGAGCTAAATTGTTTTATGGTGAACCGATTTTAATTATGCCACCATATTTTGCTAATAAATTACAGATACTTTTAGATCATTATGGTGAGGCGATTTTAAAGAAAGCTATTCCAGAACATGCTAAGGAATTCGCTCGCAAAAACTCTATAGAGATTTACAATCTAGCAGGTGATTTTAGTAATGTTTTTATGCTAAACGGTCTCTTTGATTATATTCCGTATCTATATGTCACACGTGAATATTCTAAGGTGGCTGCCGAGGCAGAGTCCATGCGCAGTAGCTCTGATAATAATGATGATGACTGGATTAATAGCGATCTAAAGAAATTTAAAGTCATCTGTGAGGAGAATTGCTATGGTGGCTTAGATTATTTTTATTACTATAAAGGTGAAAAAGTAATTTTAGTTTCAGGTCACTCCCAAAGTGAATCTCTAAGTAAATTAGAGACGCTTATAAAAGAAGTGAAAGCTAAAAATTCCTCACGTCAAGAAAAAGATATAGATATAGACTTAGCTGTAATCGAACTTAATAGTGGTTTAGGGCAAGCTAACCTATTACAAAAAGCTCTTAATCAGGCTTTCAGTAAATATGGTGATGCAAGGGTAGATCAATTCCTTTTCGATGAATGGGTTTATGATTTAGCTCAAGCTGCTTTTATGTATAGGAAAGCACTATAAGGATTCGCTAATGTGCCACATCTAAACGATCTCTAAGATAATCACCGAGCACATTATAACTGTATACTGCTAAAAATATCATAAGTGATGGATAAAAAAGCATATGAGGACGATGAAAGAGATTACTTAGTTCTTTAGCCTCACTAAGAATATTACCCCAGCTAGGGTCTGGCTGATTAATCCCAAATCCTAAGAAACTGAGAGCTGATTCACCTATGATAAAGCCTGGTATAGAGAGAGTCGCTGCGACTATAATATATGAAAAGCTCTGAGGGATTAGATGGGTACGGATAATTCTAAAAGAATTTACTCCCATAAGCTTAGCAGCACTAATATAATTTTCTTCTTTTATAGAAAGTAAAATTCCTCTAATTACTCGGCTTAAACCAGCCCAGGAAGTGAAAGAGAGGATTATGGTAATTAAAGAAAATCTCTCTATATTAGAAAGGCTCGCTGGTAGAAGGGCAGCTAAAATAATTAATAAGTAAAAGCTAGGGAAACTCATTAATGCCTCAGCGAGACGCATTAGAATATTATCAATAAATTTCCCCGAGTAAGCAGAAACTGCTCCATATAAAGTACCTATAGGAAAAGCGATTAATAAAGCGAGGAAACCTACTGTCAAACTAGGTCTAGCGCCATGTATTAGCCTAGATAGATTATCTCTTCCGAGCTGATCTGTGCCTAGTAAATATACTCTTTCTTTCTTATTTACTGTATTGATCAGCTTTTCCTTAGTGAAAAATCTTAGATGGATTTTCTCGTGAGTAAAAGCCCTTTCCTTACTGAGTTTAAATGGATTAAAACGATAATATTCTTTATAAATAAATATACCTTTAGTATCTACCCTTATTTTAGCTGGTTCTGCGTAACTAGCTTGATTGTTTTGCTCACACGGATTATATGGAGCTATATAGTCAGCGAAGAAGACGAAAGAATATAAAATAACTAGGATTAGAATACAGAACTTGATTTGCAAGTTTTTCATAATAAGCCTTATCTAAATCGCTGTATGAATCAATATCTCTACTAGTTGTGTAGCTGTAATCTTCGCTGCTTTAGCCTGAGCAGGTAAATCACTAGTATCTGTCATTCCAGGTAAGGTATTTAATTCTAAAATATAAGGAATATTATTAGTTTCTTTTACTATAAAATCAACTCTCGCAAAGCCAGAGCATTCCATAGTTCTGTAAGCTTTTAAAGCGGCTTTATGAATTTTTATGCTTAAATCATCGGGAACTAAGGCTGGTAACTCAAATTCAGTCAAACCTGCTGTATATTTAGCTTCGTAATCATAGAAGTCATTTTTAGGACTTAGTTTTAATATAGGCAAGGAAATGAGATCTCCGTCTATAAACAAGTGCTGATCAGCTTCTAGGCTATCTATATCAATGCCAAGCTGTTTATAAAGCTCTTTATCATAAGGTAATATACTGGTGGTCAGTTCTATACCCTTAGTATAAGGCTCTATGAAAAACTTTTTATGTGAGCAGCTTTTTAATTCCTCTTTTAAACTAGGGCTTTGGTTTAATTTATTTTTAAATTCACTAAGATTATTAATCTTCTCAACCCCAACACTAGACCCTTCTGAAGTAGCTTTTAGAATTATAGGGAAATCTTTTTTTTCATCCTCTGTATTTAAAAGCATCTCTAAATCAAGGTTAGCAAAAACATCTAAGCCGTTAGCCTTTAATAAAGCTTTAGTAGTGAGCTTATTCATGCAGTTTGCACTAGCTTTTACTTTAGAGCCAGTATAGGGAATTTCTAGTAATTCTAAAAAGCCCTGAATACAGCCATCTTCGCCAAACCTACCATGAGTCATTAGCACGGCTAAATCTAACTTATGATTTAATTTTAGTTCAATGATTCTTTTCAAATCTTCTCTAGAGCTGAGATGTAGAGTTTCTGTGTTTTTATAATCAGCAAGGCTTAAGTTATTAGCGACATTACGCCCAGATCTTAAGGCTACCTCTTTTTCTGCTGAAAAGCCTTCATCTATAACTAATATATTAGAGGTTTTGCTGATTGATTTTGAGTTAGTAGATAGCATTTAAAACTAATTTTAACCCTCTTTTTCTGTGTTATGTTTAAATCCAGATGAAATTTGATTTAGTTATTTATCTGACTAATCGCTGTAATCTTTTCTGTGACCACTGCGATCAAAGCTCAGGCAATCCACGTGAAAATGAATTGACTACTAGTGAAATTCTTCATGGAGTGGAGAAACTTTTAAAGAGAGAGCCTTTTGAGCACTTACAGTTTGAGATTCCAGGTAGAGACCCTGAAAACTTTGGCTCTATGCTAGGGCTAGAGCTTAGGCATGTTTGCCTATCTGGAGGGGAGCCAGTCTTACATAAAGATTTTTTCTATATAGCTAATACGTTAATGGATTGGGGATTAAAAGTCAGTTTCGTTACTAATGCTACTTTCAGCCCAGCCTATTATTCGCGAATATTAGAAATCGCTTTTAATGAAATTTACGTAAGTTTAGATGGTTTGGAGAATACACATAATTTACTAAGGCGTTCTGGATTGAGTTTTAAGAGGGTAATCCAGTTTTTGGAGTTTTTAAATCCTTATTTAGAGGGTACTTTTGATAAGGCTAAGCGAGACTTTCTCCCTGATCTTCATATAATTACTTGCCTAACATCTAAATCTGTCTATGACTTAGACGCTTTATCTAAAATGCTTTCTAGATATAAAATTAATAAGTGGATTCTAAAGCCTCTTGAAATGAAGGGAAGGGTTTTAGAACATGCAGAGCTAGTTTTAGATGAGGCTGGGAAATTAGAACTAAGCAGGTTCTTAAACTCTGACACTCATGCCAAGCTTATTAATTAAATCATGATCCGCTGCTGCACGAGGATTATCAGTGGTAAGTAATTTATCACCAGTAAAGATACTGTTAGCTCCAGCTAAAAAGCACATGGCTTGTAATTCTTCAGACATTTCTAATCTACCTGCTGAGAGCCTTACTTGAGCTTTAGGAATCATAATCCTAGTCGTAGCGATAGTTCTAATTAATTCAAACTTATCTATAGGGTTATCTTTCATATTCTCATGCATAGGTGTGCCAGGTATAGCAGCAAGTAAATTAATCGGCACCGAAGCTGGCTGAGGGTCTAGTTCTGCTAGAGTCTCAATAAAGCTAAATCTATCTTCTCTAGTCTCACCTAGACCTAAAATTCCACCGCAGCATACATTAATGCCAGCGTCCTGAACTAATTTAATAGTGTCTAATCTATCATCAAAAGTCCTAGTCGTAATGACATTTGCGTAATGCTCTCTAGATGTATCAATATTATGATTATAACTGTGCAAGCCAGCTTCCTTAAGTCTTTGTGCTTGATCACCTTTTAGCATACCTAAAGTAACACAGGGTTCCATTTCCATTTCTTTCACGGCCCTGACCATCTCTAGTACATTCTCGAATTGATAATTATCAGGTGCTGAGCGCCAAGCCGCCCCCATGCAGAATCTTGTAGCACCATTAGCTTTAGCTTCTTTAGCTTCAGCTAAAACTTTCTCAATATCCATGAGTGGATAAACTTCTGATTCAGTATCGTAACGTGCTGACTGAGAGCAGTAAGAACAATCCTCTGGGCATGCACCAGATTTTATATTACTTAAAGTACAAAACTGAACTTCATTAGGATTATGAAATTCACGATGAGTTTTTTGTGCTTGAAAAATTAAATCAGGAAGCGCTTGTAGATAGGTTTCCCTTATCTTTAGTCTTAGATCGGTTACTGTCTTTATCATGGTTATTTACTTTAGTGTTTTTAAACTTAACCCCTTTAATTAAAGGTACTTTAGATGAAAATACAGATTCCGCATCCTGATTACTCGCTTGGATAATAAATTCAGCTTCACTAGGGTCTATATCAAAGTATTTAGAGATTACTTCTAAAATCTCCTCTTTCATCTGCTCCATGACTCCTGGATTTACTTGCTGCCTGTCATGAGTTAACATCAGCTTCATACGGTGCGTAGCTGTAGCAGCACTAGAGTCTTTTTTAGAGAATAGGCTGCTTAAAAATTTCATCATAACTTTATAACCTTATTTAAAAATTGCCTTTATTTTACCGAATAAACCCTTCGCTTTCAAATCCATGAAAGGTACATCGTTTCCTAATATTCTTAGAGCTATATTTCTATAAGCCTGACCAGCAGATTTATTTGCCGTAAGTGAAAGCGGCTCGCCCTTATTCGTAGAGATAACTATATCTTCATCGTCTGGAACTATACCTAAAAGCTCTACGGAGAGTATTTCACAGATATCTTCTATGCTCATCATTTGATTAGCACTAACTAGGTCTGGCTTAATACGGTTTACGATTAATCTATAACTATGTAGCTCGTTCCTTCTAGCTTCTAATAAGCCTATGATACGATCTGCATCTCTAACAGATGACATTTCTGGAGTCACCACGACGATGGCCTCATCCGCTCCAGCTATACTATTCTGGAAACCAGACTCTATACCAGCAGGGCAATCTACTAAGACTATGTCAAACATGAATTTAAGTTCTGCTATTAAAGCTTTTATTTGGTCTTCATTTACTGCATTTTTATCTCTAGTCTGCGCTGAAGGCAATAAAGAGAGATTAGGTAACTTTTTATCTTTTACTAGGGCTTGTTTAATTTTACAAGTGCCTTCTATGACATCTACTAAGTTATAAACCACACGGTTTTCAAGCCCCATGAGTATATCTAAATTCCTTAGTCCTATATCCATGTCTACGACACAAACGTTTTTACCTAAGTTTGCTAAAGCCGCACCAATATTAGCAGTAGTGGTAGTCTTACCAACTCCGCCCTTGCCTGATGTAATAACAATAACTCTACCTTCTGCCATTCATAAACCTAATAAATTAATTAAGATGTGTATATAATTATCTCATTATTTTCTAATTTTGCAAGCTCAGCACCATGAAAAAAGTTATTTTTCTGCGTTTTTGTCTTTTTGTTATGACGAGATAGGTCTAAAGAGCTCTCTGCAATTCGTAATTGACAATTATTAAATTTAAGTGCAGATATGCAAGTGCTGCGATCGTTATTAGAACCAGCATGAATTATGCCACGGCAAGTGCCCCAAATCAAAACGTCCCCTGCGGCGATTATCTCTGCTGAAGGGTTTACATCACCAAATATAATTACGTTACCTGGGTAGCGTATCAAGTGACCAGCTCTCAGTCCAGCTTTCACGTAAAGAGTATCTGGTATATTATATTCAGACTCACTGTCGCTGCCTTTAGACTCTGTCTCTGATTCATTCTTAGAATCCTCTGATTCTTTATCCATAGAGCTAAGAAACATATTATTCACATCATTAGCTAAATAAGAGCCTTTTAACGATATGTTATTTTGGTTTAGCGAACTCTGTATAAGCTTAATTCGCTCATTTACTAAGGAGTTCTCTGGATTTTCTGTCTCTGGCAATATTATAGATACGGCATTCCCAGAAAAGAAAGCTGCGGAGCGCTCCAATTCAGCGGCTATTTTATTCGGGAAGCCACTGTCGTTAATATCAAAACCACTGAGATCTAAAAATATTTCTTTTTTGACTCGTTTTACTTTGAGTTCTTGCATGATGACATTATAATTTAAAATAACCGTGGCGAATGAATCAAGAGTATTAACTGTTTGGAAATTAAGAACTTATCAGCTTTTTGTTATTTCTTTATTTTTCTTTATCGCTAATAATATTGCAGCAGCTCTGTCGCATATCTCAGATATCTGCGCAAGTTTTTTTATTGGTGTTTTAATTAATTATTTACTATCTAAGCCTGTTGATTTTCTTACTCGTTATATACGTTCTAGGGCCTTATCGGTTGCGATAATTTATTTGGTATTTATTTCTATATTAATCACTCTTGTGATTCATGGTCTGCCAGTAATCTTCGTTCAAGCTCAGGCCTTGCTAAATGTTTTTCCACAGATATTACCTAAGATTAATTCAGTAATAGAGTTAGTTTTGCTCTATCTTGCTCAGCATCAAATTAATATTAGTTTTGTGAGCTTAGATTTAAGCAGCTTTGCGAATAATTTATTACAGCTTAAGCAGAATATGACAGTCGCTGATTTTGGTTCAGTAATAACCTCTTTCGTTACTAATTCTTTTTCGGTTTTACTTTATCTACTACTCTCTGTTTTAATCAGTGTCTATTTATTGGTAGACGGAAATAGGGTCTGGGATTTGTTTATAGGTACTTTTACGGGGAAGCTTAAGGATCACCTTACTTATCTAAAAGTAAAAATAGATAGAAGTCTTTATGCATTTATTATTGGTCAATTTCAAATAGCTTCTTTGACCACTCTAGTGATGATGCTCACTTATTTCACGATGAATATACCATTTGCATTGGTTTTTGGTCTCTGCCAAATGCTTGAAATTATTCCAGTGATTGGTACTTGGATAGCTATTGTTCCTTGTATTATTCTAATAGGCTTTGCGACTAGTCCTACTAAAGCTTTGATCGCTTTTGGGATTTATATTTTTTATACTCAAATTTTACGTGATAATTTCATCACCCCAAGAATTATGGGAGATGCTTTAGGATTTCATCCATTAGCTATTATTATTGGTTTATTAGTGGCAGCTAAGCTCTATGGTGCTCTAGGTATAGTTTTCGCTCTGCCACTGATGGCAGTTATCGGTGCAGTTTTACAGTATTTCTTAGAACTGCATAACCTTAGGGTACAAAAAATTTAGGAAAGCATAGAGTCTGCTTACTGATTGTCTTCTAAAGCTTTAGATAAAAAACCAGCGTGCTTATCTAGGAGTTTCGTAGCGCTATTGAAATCCAAATTTTTTTCTATATATAAAATCGCTTGTTTTACTTTACTGTAGGAAAGCTCTAAAGCTCTCTCCGCAATTTCTTTTTCACATTTAGTAATTAGGCTAATTAGATTTATCGCTCTAGTTTTAAGTTTTTTATTACTGACTTTCACGTCTATCATTAGGTTCCCAAAGGTTTTACCTATTTTTACCATCGCTCCAGTGCTAATCATATTTAAAACTATTTTTTGAGCAGTGCCAGCTTTTAATCTAGTGCTACCTGAGAGAATTTCAGCTCCTGTGTTTAATATTACACAGTGTGAGACTGTGTTTTTTATTTTAGCTTCTGGGTTATTGGTAATAAGAGCAGTAATTGCACCAAATTTACTAGCCGTCTGCATTGCTGCTTCTACGTAAGCAGCTCCACCACTAGCAGATATGCCTATGACTAAGTCTTGAGATTTAGAGTCTTTGTCTAAGTTAAGCATTGATAAAATATCCTCACGACCTAGATTTTCATTATCCTCTGCACCTTCTACCGCATCTTTGATGGCTTTTTCTCCTCCCGCGATTATTGCTTTAACCATATTAGGTTCACTTGAAAATGTAGGAGGGCATTCTACAGCATCTAATATTCCTAAACGTCCACTAGTGCCAGCTCCTACATAAATTATTGAAGCCCCTTTAGATAAAGCTTCTGCTGCTAAATCAATTAAGTTTGCAATATTATTTTCAGCTTTTTCTATTGCGCTAATTAGCTGATATAAGTCATCTTTAAAAACTCTAACTATATCTAGGGAGCTTAATTTATCTAAATCTGTAGAGAGAGGATTAATGGATTCAGTTATGGACATAATCATTTTCATAGAGCAAGCAAGAAACCAAATGATTTGTATCGGCTGCTTTAAGTGAGCTAGCTTGCAGGCGGGGTAAATGCTCTTCGCATCTTTTAAAAGCTTGCGGACATCTATTCCTAAAGGCACAAGCATTAGGAAGATTAATTAAACTAGGTATTTCACCTTCTAAATATACTCTGTCTCTATCTCTTAGACGAGGGTCTGGGACTGGAGCTGCGTTTAAAAGTGCTTTAGTATAGGGATGTAATGGATTAAGAAAAAGATTATCTCTAGAACCAATTTCTACTATCTCACCTAAATACATCACTGCGACTCTGTCTGCAATAAATTTAGCGACTGCTAGATCATGAGTAATAAATAGAAAACTAATCCCTAATTCTTTTTTTAGCTTTAGCATTAAGTTAAGGACAGTCCACTGCACCGATACGTCTAAAGCGCTAACCGCTTCATCTGCGATTACTAAATCTGGTTTTGAAGCTATAGCTCTAGCGATGCATACCCTTTGGTTTTGTCCACCAGAGCATTGGTTCGGGAGCCAGGGGTTCGGGAGCCTGGCTCGTTTTAGATTGGATTTCGACGCCTGGCCAAGACCATCACCGAAAGGCGGGCTCCACGTTGAATCAACAGGGTTCCGCATTGTTCGAGCGTTGCACCGCTGGTCATTACATCGTCCACCAGGAGGAGATGCATTCCCCTCAAATCCAGGCATGGTTCCGTATAAAGGAGGTTGTCCAAGGTTCTGGCGTTGGCAAAATCCCGTTGGGCTTGAGCGAAGCGTTGGTTTTTGTCCAAACGAGCCAGATTACGCCCGCCTTCTTGTCGTTGGAGGAGGTGCGGGTAGACCGGGAGCGATGCATGGGCGGCCATGCCCTCTGCCATCAAACTGGCGTTGTTGTAACCCCGACTCCAGGTGCGTTGAAGG
>DAISHM010000014.1:0-11393 GCA_036822535.1 Candidatus Caenarcanales bacterium | reverse complement strand
TTTTTTTATTGGATTGCGGAAAAGTCGCTTTTAATTCTTCCTAGAACCAAAAAAACTAGATAATCCTGCACTAAGACCAGTAAAGGCAGCCTTAAATCCCTGACTAATATTTTGCCCAAACTCACTTGCTTTATTAGAAGCTGAACTTACTTTATTAACTACATTCTGTAGAGAATCTTTACTTAAAACTAAAATAGCATTTAAGCTATCAAAGACTCTTGCTAACTGAATTAGCACTGGTACGAAAAAAGCTAAAAATACTAGAAAACAAATACTTAAAAGAGACAGAGAGACCACTAAAACAAAATCTAAAGTTTCCATTATTCATTAGTCTCCTTTTGTTCACGGACAGCCTGCATAGCCTTTTCTGCGACTTTACTAGACTCTACTACTCTATACTTCAAATCCTCAACTAAACCTACGGTAGTCTTACTCACAGAGATGACTACATTTACCACATCATCTATCAAATCCTGCACTGACTTAGGAAGCTGAGACATTTTATTAAAGAAAGTCTTACCCTGAACTGGCAAAATAAAAATCGCTGCTATAAAACCACCTAAAATACCTAAGAGGAAACAGAGGAGTCTAAACATAGTAGAATATATTAGCAGATATAAAAAAAGAGGTATTTTAAAGTGAGTAAAAGCGATAATTGGGGTTTTGAAACTAGAGCTATTTTAAAAGGTCAGAGTCCAGACCCTAGCACTGGAGCGACTATAGTACCTATATACCAGACCTCTACCTTTACTTTAGAAGGTATTGGTAAAAATAAGGGCTACTGCTATTCCCGCACGGGTAATCCTACTCGCTCTGCGGCAGCTGAATGCCTCGCTTCTCTTGAAGATGGAAAGCATGGTTTTATTTATCCTTCTGGTATAGCTGCGATTAATTCAGCGATGCAGTTATTTAAGCCAGGCGATCATATAGTTACCTGCGATGACCTCTATGGCGGTGCGCATCGTCTATTTACGCAGATACTCAGCCCTTTAGGTATGGAATTTAGTTTCGCTGATGCACGTTCTACTGATGCTATTATCGCAGCGATTCGCCCTAACACCAAACTAGTATGGTTAGAGACTCCTAGCAATCCGAAGATGTATCTTTGTGATATAGCTGCTGTAGTGGAGAGGGTTACAGAGATTAACAAAAAAGAGAATAGAAAGATTCTGGTAGCTTGTGATAATACTTTTGCTTCGCCATATATACAAAGACCTTTAAATCTAGGCGTAGACCTAGTTATGCATAGCTGTACTAAATATCTTGGTGGTCACTCTGATTTATTATTAGGTGCTCTAATTACTAATAATGCGGAAATCGCAGAGAGATTAGCTTACTTACAGAATGCAACTGGAGCTATAGCAGGGCCTTTTGATTGTTGGCTGCTGATGAGAGGAATGAAGACACTCGCCGTAAGGATGAAACAGCATCATAGTAATGCTTTAACTGTAGCTAAGTGGCTAGAAAAGCATCCTAGAGTACTTAAGGTTAACTGCCCAGCTTTAGAATCCAGTCCGCAGCATGCATTATATAAAAAACAGATGGCTTTATATAACGGTATGCTCTCATTCGAATTAGATTCTGACTTCGATTCAGTAAAAGCCATGGTAGAAAAATTAGAAATATTCCAGCTAGCTGAATCATTAGGCGGAGTAGAAAGTTTGATCTGTCATCCACCGAGCATGACCCATGCCGCTGTGCCTGTAGAGAGACGCTTAGAATTAGGAATTAAAGATACTCTAATTAGGCTATCTATTGGTATCGAAGATGTAAATGATTTAATCAGTGATTTAGAAAATGCTTTTGCAAGCTTACCAGAAAGAGCTACCGCAGCTGGAGTGAAATAAATATAGTCCTTATGTTTAAAACTAAAAGTCTTGAGTACAGCATTAGTAAAGAAGAATTTCGTGGTCGCTGTAAAAAAGTCTTAGATTTCATCCGTGAATCTCAGACAGACTCTCCTAAACGCCTAGTACTAAAATCAGGTTCAGAAAAGACTTTCAGCAATGATGTTAAGTATCCTTTTAGGGTTGATAGTGATTTCTACTACCTGACTGGCTTTACTGAGTCTAGTGCAGTACTAGTTCTAGAACCTGCTGCAACTAATCCTATTCAACTGTATATAAAGCAGGCGGATAAGGAAATGATTATCTGGGAAGGTGAAAGAGAGAGCATAGAATCAGCGAAAGAGAAATATGCTGTAGATGCAGTCTATGACATATCAGCTTATAATGAAACCGTTGAAGATAGTGAGTTTGAAGCGAAGATAATTAAATTTATTCACTCACTGAGAGCGATTAAATCCTCTGCTGAATTAAATATTATGCGCAGAGCTAATGAAATTGGGATACAAGCTCATTCTGTAATTCCGGATATACTCTGTTCAGGAATTTATGAATATGAAATCGAAGCACAGATAAATCATATATTTCGTTCTCAGGGAGCTAATGGCTGGTCTTATCCTGCGATAGTAGCTTCGGGGAAAAACTCTTGTGTACTGCA
Source organism: Candidatus Caenarcanales bacterium (assembly GCA_036822535.1). GTDB lineage: Bacteria > Cyanobacteriota > Vampirovibrionia > LMEP-6097 > LMEP-6097 > LMEP-6097. The sequence goes on along the minus strand of DAISHM010000014.1, from coordinate 8,891 downwards.
TTACATAAAGAATAATCAAAAAATGCAAAGTGGTGATCTAGTCTTAATCGATGCTGGAGCTGAATTTAATTATTACGCCAGTGATATTACTAGAGTTTTAGCAGTAGACGGAAAATTTACTAGTGAACAAAAAGACATTTATGATCTGGTACTTAAGTGTCAGGAAGCTGTAATTAAAAGTATAAAATCTGGTATTCGGATGAATTCACTTCAGGAGACAGCTTTTCAGATTTTAGGTGAAGGTCTAGCTGACCTTAAATACATTAGTGATAAAAATGATATCGAGCAAATAAAAAAATATTTCATGCACGGCATCGGTCATTCACTAGGCATAGATGTCCACGACCCAGGCTTAGACAGGAAGACAGATATTTTAATCGAAGGGATGGTTATCACTATTGAACCTGGTCTTTATATTGCAGAAAAGGGTATAGGGATTAGGATAGAAGATAATATAGTAATTACTCGCTCGGGATATGAGAATTTGACTGCGGGTTTAGGGAAGTAGGTTTAGCTAAGGTAGCAAAGCCACTGCATTTGCATGATTCTCACTAATCTGCGTCAGCATAGAGTGTGCCGATTTTTCGCTTAATTCTTTACGGATATTGCCTAAAAATAAAACTAGACGTGCATCAGAAAAATTAGAATTCTGAGATAGCTTAGTAATAATAGTTTCAAGCTCCTTATGATAATTAAGTATTTTTTCCTTCAATGCTAATGCATGCTCTTCCATACGATTAATATTAGAGTCGATCACTGAAAAATCATTCAAATCATTATCATTAATGACTTCTACAAGAGGTTTACTTATACCAGATACTAAATTCCCATCCTCATCAGCATTTAAAATATCAAAATCTATACTAGTCTCACCGTTACCTGATCTTAGAGAATTTCTAAAATCTATCTCTATAGCAGAAGAATCTTTATGCAAAAGATTTATTAATTTATAAAAGCTACCATCTAAAAGCTTTTCTGAATTGAATTCTGAATTAATCCTGATTCGATTAATCTCATTAACTAAGCTAAGCGAGTCTGTGACAGTGCCTTTCCTAAGAGTATTAAAAATATCTTTTACTGAACTTATATTAAAAAGAACTGTCGAGACTATAGTAATACCTTCATCTAAAGCCATTAATACTTCAAAAAAATGTTTTTTCGCTAGATGCTCTTCACTAATCGAAAGCCGAGCAGAATCATCATCAGCGCGGTTAATTCTGATATTTTCAGATATTTTATTAACCGTTTTTTTAGCACTAATCTCAGCTGCCCCAGAAGCAGAGCTACTTAAAAACCTATTCTGATAGTTAGTATTAATCTGCATCCAATGCTTATTAGCCCACAATAACTTAATCGGCTGATTCAAAAAAAGCTTTAGCCTGCATTTAACCTAATTAAAAATACTAACGTAAACTAAAGGATTAGAAATACTATCATCAATAACCTCTAGTTCTAATAAATTTACCTTAGTACCATCATAAGCACCTCTTAAAGTCTGAAAGTAGCTCGGTAAAACTATATTATAATTACCGCTCAGCTCTAAGAGAATACGATTTCCCTGCTTTAAATTAGATGCAGTAAAAGTCGTATTAGCAGTCATAGCTTTAGTAAGGAAGCTTTGATTAAAATTAAAATCAAGATTAAAACCAGAAAGTATCTGCTTATCAGTAGTAAACTGCGATTTAGAATCTAATAAATCTTTTAGAACCTTACCCTGATTAGCACTAAGAGGCTTATCAGTATTAGTACTAATCAAATTATTTACTATATCAAACTTCAAAACCTTATTATTTAAGACTGTAGACAGGTTATTAATATTAGCTATATCTCTATTCGGAAGACGATTTTTATTAATCACACCACTAATCACCTTATTAGCAGAGAGATCCGCAGCGATCTTCGAATCGTCTAGACTGTTATCAGCGATATCTATGCCTTGTATAGTGCCATTTATGATATTTCCTGTAGTGACTGAATTGTTTGGTAAAAGATCATCTGTAGTCGCAAGAGTACCACTTAAAGGCAGTGTATAATCCGAATTGCCTTGGCTTACTAAAACTATGTTATGAGAACCAGCCATAACTAAATTTTTATTAGCTAGTTCATTTTTCAAGAAAATCGCACCTATATCAGCTGGAAGCCTATCTTGGCTAAGAGTACCAGCATTAATATTAGTGGCATTAGTAAAAAAGCTCGGAGACTTATTATCTAAAAGGTTTGCATCTAAGCTTCCAATCAAATTCGTAGTAGGAGTACCTGTAGGAGCATTAGGATTCACTGGGTCTAAAAGTATAAAGCGTCTAACGCCAGCACTCGTGAAATATAAACCATTACCAGTAAACTCAAAAGCACCGTCCATTAAACTAGTAGCTAAATCAGCACTGTCTAAGGCTATAGGAGGAATAGAACTAGCACCTATCTCTAACTGAGACTGAGCATTAGTATTAGTTTTGATAGCAAGCTCACCTGAGCGTTTAGCCCTTAGTACTGGACTTGCATCATTAACGCTAATAGTTAATTCATCTGCACTCGCAGAATAAGTTAAATCTGCGTGATCTGGATTTAGACCGATTCTAAGAGTATTAGTAGTAAGCAGGGGACTACTAAGTGTCTCTGGAACTGTAGTTACAGTAATATCATCATCAATTATAAATTTAGGAGCTGGTCTTATTTTTCTTTCACGCCCTCTACCTGCTTGTACTGGGATTTGTACACGATAAGCATTATCAGACTCATTCACGATGTAAGTTTGATTAGCTTTTCTACGTCTATCAGATTCAAAAATCAATTTTTTGAAGAACAGAGCTTCTACGTTACAGTCATCTAGACCACTATTGTTACATCTATAACCAGGTACTATCTCCGTAGCTGAGCTAGAGCTAGTGTCACTTAAAAGACTAGTCCCGCTGACAAAACTAGATGTACTAAGCGTGCTATTACCAGTAAATTGCCCCGCACTATTTACATTTGCTCTATAAAGAGTCGCTAAACTACCAGCAGAATCATGCACTGCTATATATAACTGCCTAGCACCGTTTCTAGGAATTAATCTAAGTATTACCTTTTGATCTTTAATATTCGCTCTATAAGTCGGGAAGTCAATTTTAGTATCGGCGATAATGCGATTCTGGTTACTAACTATTTCATAGACTAATATTCTGTAGGTAGGAGAATTATTTACCTGTAAAGGTCTAGTATCTAAAGTGCAGAGTATATGTGGTGCTTCTTCATTTAAATCCTGATTTAAATCTTCTACGCTAATTTTTAGATCCAAACCACAGTTACCAGCTAAACATTCTAAATTAGTCTTGGGATTGGCTGCTATAACTGGCTTTAACATTAAAGTTAAGGACAGAATAATTAGAATTACTAGTATTTGGCTGATTTGCCTTAAATATTTATTTAGACTCTGCTTTACTTGCTGCATTGTTTTTCTCCCCTAGAACAGATTAAAGTAATTATCGATATTAGTTTCTAAACTCTGCCTGACTGTATCTGCAAGCGAACGATTATATATTCTTATCTCCTGTATTCTCATTGCTGCATAAGAATTATTAGCAGCGGAGTTTCTACCGACTATAAATGGTAAAGTATCTGGAGGGTTAGACACTGGCAATGATGCGGTGTTCTTCAGAACTGAATCTACATAAAGTCTAGAAGATAAATTAGATTTGTTATAAACATAACTGAACAGATATGAATTATTTAAAGCTAAAGTAGACGGGACTACTGCCTGAGAGCTAAAACCATTCGCGACAGCGATATCACTATCATCTTCGAAGTAGAAACCTTTTATAGTTCCTGCACTTGGAGAACCTTGGCTAAAAATATAATTATTATTCTCATCCTGTGGAATCTCAGTACTAGCTGCAACTGTCAAAAACGAAAAAGCATCAGCTATCTGAAAACTAGTATTCTGCAAGAAATCATCAGTGAAAACTATCGCTGGAAGAGCATTATCACTAAGTAGTAAAGTACCAGCTGATACTATCTGAGGCTGTAAAGAAGGCACAGACTGCTCTACGTGATAAGCACTTAAAGACTGGTCATACCATTTACTAACATAGCCACTAGCCGTACCTGTAAAGGAAATTAAAGCAGCTGTATCTAAATTACCATTATTAGTAAAGTAAATATCTAATTCAGCATTATCACTATCTCTTCTAACCCTTATCGCTGGACCATTATAAGCTGGGTTTACTTTTCTTACTGAGAGTAATAAGTCCACTAAAGGTAAATTTACTATCTTCATATTCACTCTAGGACTAGGACCTGAAGCAGTAATAACTTCTAAATTAACTATATTAATTGACTCTGGATTATAAGAACCTTCAATTAAATTGAAAAAAGAAGGAAAGCTTGGTGCATCACCTCTAAGGATTAAATAAGCTCTATGACCCTGCTTTAGATTAGTCGCAGAGAATACAGTTGCTGGACTTAGAGTTTTCTTAAAGACGCTGTGATATTTAGAAAAATCTATAACATTAGTTAGTAAGTTCTGATTTACAGTAGTGAAACCCTGTGGCAGAGCATCGATTAAATTCTTTAGAACTCTACCTTGATTAGCACTAAGCCCTTTATCGATAGAAAAAGAACTTAAATTATCTATCACATCTGGGATTTCTAATCTGTCAGCTAAGGCTGTAGATAAATTATTTACATTAGATATTTCATGATTAGGTAATCTCGCTGGACTCAGCAAACCAGTGCTTATATCAGCTGCATCTAGACTACTGATCTTTAAATCCGTTACTGCCCCATTCGAGAAATCTTCGGCTAATAAATTATTATCAAGTATATGAGTAGTACTCACAGTATTAGGGCCTAATACTGTAGCGAGATCAGCTAAAGTAGCTAAAGTTCCTGTGAGGGCTGTAGGTAAATTTAAAGTAGCGTCTACCTGTGAAGTAAGTACTATATTATCAGCTCCTCTAAGAGTAAGAGAATTACTAATATTCTCATTAAAAAGCCTTACTATTTGTAAATTAGCTGGAAGCCTTGCTAGATCTACAGTTCCAGCGTTAAAGTTACTAGCATTCTGGAAGAATAAAGAATCTTTAGAGTCTAAAGTATCAGCATTACCTGCTAGTAAAGCCTTCACATTGGCTTGATTTGCATTAGCGGCAAGCTGCTGAGTAGTACTCTGCATAATATATTCACGCACTCCATTAGACGTAAAGAATAAACCTGTACCATCAAACTCAAAACTACCGTTTCTGACTGGGCTAATTAAGGGTGAGTTTGCGAAACGTAAGCTAGGCTTATTATTAGTATCATTAAGCTCTAGATCTAAAGTAGCTCTAGGATTATTTCCATTAAAAGCTATATTATTAGCTCTAAGAACTAATGGATTAGCGGCATTCGCCACCCTTAACTCTAGTTCATCGCTTACCTCATCTATAGAGAAATTAGTTACTATGCTAGAACCTAAATTCAATTCATCCACCTGCGATAAAGTAACTGGCTGATTATTTACTAGACTAGGATCTGGAACCAGCTCTGGATCTTCAGCACTGATAAAGGAGTCTCTGAGGCTCGAAGAAAGCCTTTCTTGTCTAGATTTTCTTGAAGCGACCACTGGCACTCTTAATTTAAAAGTCCCATCAGATTCTTTCAAGATAGATGTTTTATTAGGATCTTGTACTGTACTCGCTTCTACTGAAAATTTATGAAAGAATAATTCCTGTAAATTACACTCATTAAAATTATTATTAGGGCAGACTGTAGAATTCAGCACGCTATTAGGGAAATTAGCTCCTAGCTGCGGGCTGATTAAACTATTTAAACTCTGACCATAAATAGCAGCAGTACTACTTTGTTTGCTCGGAGACGCTGTACCATAGGCATTTAAAGCTACTCTATAAGTAGAAGAAAGAGTACCATTAGTACGATAGACGTCCATCCAAAATGTCCTAGTACCGATAAATTGAGGTATATCTAAAATTAAAACAGTATTTTTTCTTCTAGAAAGCTTTCCAGGAATAGCTACATTATGGGTTGATATAGGCTGAACACCACTAGAAGTCTGGTTATAAACTAAAATTTTAAAATGCTCAGATTTAGAACTAGGTACTAGTAGTGAGTCTGTATCTAACTGTATTCTGAATCCAGGATATGCCTCTGGGAAAACTTTATTAATGTCATTATCATTTACTCTTAAATCTAAAGAACACTCTCCACTAACGCACTCGATAGGAATATAAGCGGCCCTAACAGCACTTAAATTTAATAGCTGAGATAGGAAAACCAATAGCAATAATAGTAAAGACTTATTATTTAGAACTCTCATTTAATGACCCACCCCTAGTTAATTTTTTTTCAGTTAGTACTCTAACATTAAGCATTTTTTAACAAAATACATATTAGCATATTAGAGGATATTATCTCGATTCTTTTCAAAAATACAAGGCGGAATATTATCTTAACTTTATATATGTACTAATTAATATTGAAAGAAACTTGATAACCCGCAAATTTTCTAATATTTATCACACCAGTATCAAAAATTAAATACTGACCTTTAATACCAAGTAGGGTACCTTCTAAATCTGCTTTCTTATCAAAGTTAAAACTATTTAGCTTTTTAGGATATTCTTTTACAGGATAATTAATTTCTACAGCAGCAGCTCCAGTATTAGGGATCTCGGCTTCTTTTAATTCTAAATCCTTGATTAGATCTCTTATGCGAGGGAGTATTTCTAAACTCAAAGAAAATAAATCAGTGTCCGTGTACTCATTTTTAAGCATCTTACGCCAATCAGTCTTATCTTGCATGGTCTTTGCTAATTCAGCTTCGATTAAACCTGCATATTTTCTACGTCCCACCAAAATTAACCTCTGAGCCCTAACCGCTCCTTGATCTATCCAGCGATGAATTTCATTATTAGCTCTAGTGATACCCACCTTCACTGAGCTAGTTAATGAAAGATAAATACTATGCGGTATATTACAGTAATTTGCAGCGAAATCATTATCTCTACAAGTTCCTTCATCATAATGACAAAGCTCTGGCTTCACTATGCACATATCGCACTCTGCTAAATTTTGAAAGCATGGGTAACAGTAGCCTTGATTAAAAGATTTTTTAATCACACGATTACAAGCTACACAATTAATTGCACCTGTAAATTTCAGAGAGATAGTCTTTTCTAATAAATTATTTAAATCTATTTTAGATTCAAGCTCATCTTCAGCTTTTTTACCTAATGAAAGAGCATATTCAGCTATACCAGCTGAATTTAATTTAGTTTTCATTTTTTTTAAAGAAGTTAGAAGCTGCACAGAAGACTATTATATAATCCACATCTAATTTATAATGTATAAGTAATTACTCATATGCTTAGAGTTTGTAAATTTTTATTAGTATCTTTCTGTGCTGCTTTCCTGCTTAGTTCTTGTTCATCTAGAAATAAAGCGAATCCAGAAGAGCATTTCAATAAAAAATCTGTACAGGAAGTAACTACGGTAAAAGGGAAGCATTACTTAGCCATCGCAGCTCCTTTGACTGGACCTTATTCTAGCCTAGGGGAGACACTTCTAGAAGGTGCTCAGTTAGCTATCGAAGAATATAATTCAGATCCTAAAAATAAAGATCATTTAATCGGATTTATTCTAATCGATGATGGTGGCATAGTCATAGAAGCTCTAGAAAGAGCTAAAATCGCTATCGCAGAGGGAGTTCTAGGGGTAATCGGTCACGTAAACTCAGGTATTTCTATAGAGGCTTCAAAAAAATATTTCCAAGCAAAAATTCCACAAATCTCGCCAGCTTCTACTCACCCTAAATTCACTGAGAGACCAGACTTTAGAGGTTATGTTTTTAGAACCATTGGTACAGATAGACAGATTGGTGAAGCAGCAGCAGATTTAGTTCTCAGTGACGGGAAGTATAAAAAGATAGCAGTACTTTATAACGATAGACCTTATGGTGTTTCAGTGTCATCTGAGTTTGTAAGAAGACTCGCTCACCACAAAGAGAAAGAAATAGTATTTTACGAAACTATCCCAGTAAGGACTCACGATCACGGAGCCACAGCTAAAAAGGTAGCAAAGACTGCTGCTGATTTGGTTTTCTTCGTAGGTGAGTATAATGATGCTGGTTATTTATTAAAGAATTTAAAAAAAGAATTACCTGAAGTGCAGTTCCTTTCGGCAGAAGGTGCTCATAATCAGTCTTTCATAGATATTGCTGGTGATGCAGCAGAAGGAGCCATGATATTAGGTGCGCCTCTACCTAGTGATGCCGTGGTACAGAAATATAAAAAGCGTTTTAAGAAAAACATTTCAGGCTACGTAGCTACTAGTTATAAGGCGACTAAAGTTCTTATTGCTGCGATGGAAGCTAATAACTTTGAAGATACAGAAGCTATAGCAAGGTCAGTAGCTAGTAATCCTCTATTTGATTTAAATGGAGACTTAGTCGATCCTTCTTTTACTCTCTATAAAGTTTCTAAAGGTAACTTTAGTCTAGTCAAATAAAGCAAATTCAGCCATCTTTCTTTCTGCATAAGAAAAACTATCTGCTCTAAATTCTAAAAATGCAGAATGGCCTCCATCAGCGGTGCATTCAAAGAATATATTAGGATTAAGCCTAGCTTCACGAAAGGGGTAGCACGATTTAGTAAGAAAGGTATCATCAGCTGAACTTAGAATATAAGTAGGTATAGTGATTTTAGTTAAATAAGCTTTAGCACTAGCTTTCAGCCAATAATCATCAGCAGAGTTAAAACCATTTAATGGCGCTGTGAATTTACTATCAAAGTCAAAAAAATTTTTAATCTTATCAAAGCCTTTTAAATTAATCTCTTCAGTAAATAACTTAGCTTTAGCTTTTAATTTCTTCTTTAAACTACTCAGAAATTTATCCATATACAAACGAGTTTTAGATTTAG
>DAISHM010000013.1:0-11410 GCA_036822535.1 Candidatus Caenarcanales bacterium | reverse complement strand
TTAACGTACCAGAAGGAAAAAATTTAGTCGGTTCATTTTATCAGCCCAATTTAGTATTTATTGATGTTGCTCACCTAGAGGCCCTTCCCGAGAAAGAATTTAAAAGTGGTTTGGGTGAATTGATTAAATATGCGATTTTAGGTTACCAGTGGGATTCTCTAATAGTGGATGAAGATGACAGTTTCTTTAATTTTATTGACCGCCATCATAAAGCTATATTAGAGAGAGATCCAGAAATTTTAACTAAAATCATTAAGCATTGCTTGATAATTAAAACAAATATAGTGGTTAATGATGAAAGAGAATCTGGAATTAGGATGCACCTAAACCTAGGACACACTTTCGGACATGCGATAGAAGAAGTCACTAACTATAAGAGATACAGCCATGGTGAAGCCGTAGCTATAGGTATAATTTGTTCATGTTACTTAGCTGAACAAATAGATATTTTCAGCCCTATACTTACTAATAAAATTATTGAATTGATGAAGAGCTTTGGTATGGATTATCAGCTACCAGAAGATATTGATATAAATGAATTATTAGCTTCGATGAAGCACGATAAGAAAGTCGAGCAAGGACAGCTTAAATTCATACTGCCACGTGAAAGAATCGGCTCAGTATCTACGATTAAAGATATAGCACCGAAGCTAGTAAAGAAAGCTCTGAAACGAAATCAGCGGGGTTCAGATCTGAATAAAGAGGATTAGGATATTTATGGCAAGATTATTACTAGAAGACGGAAAAGAATTTTTAGGAAAAGGGATAGGTAGTAATCAAACTTGCTTCGGTGAAATAATTTTTAATACCAGCATGACTGGCTATCAAGAAATCCTCAGCGATCCTAGCTATACTGGGCAGATAATTAGCTTTACTTACCCTGAAATTGGTAACTATGGCTGCAATTCAGAAGATATGGAAAGTACTACGCCTTATGCTAAGGGAGTAGTAATGAAAAATATTAGCCCAATTACTAGTAATAGCTTAGCAGAAGAGAGTTTAGAGAATTTTCTAAATAGGCACGGAGTAACTGGAATTTATGGAATCGACACTAGAGCCTTAACTAAACATTTAAGGAATAAAGGATCGATGAAAGCTGCTATAGCAGATGATTCCATAGATAAGGATAGCTTACTTAAAGAATTAAACAAGCATCCTAGCATGGACGGCTTAGATTTAGCTTCGGAAGTAACTTCCAAAGAAACTCGATTATTTAAAGCCAGCTCTTATAAGTCATCGAATCGCTCTAGTGTAGAAGAGATTAGAAGGTCTCCTCGTACCCTAAGAGTTATTGCTTTTGATTTTGGTATTAAGCAAAACATCATCAATCAGCTCTTAGAACGAAACTGTGACGTGGAGTTAGTCCCTGCAAATACTGCTGCAGATTATATATTAAAAGAGAATCCTGATGGAGTCTTTTTAAGCAATGGTCCTGGAGACCCAGCAGCGGTAGACTACGCTATCACCACTATAAAAGAATTAGTAAATAAATTTCCTAAGCCTATTTTCGGTATATGTCTTGGACACCAGCTTTTAGCCTTATCTCAAGGAGCGAAGACTTATAAACTTAAATTTGGTCATAAAGGTGCTAACCACCCGATTAAAGAGACTAACAGTGGGAAAATTGAGATAGCCAGTCATAATCATGGCTTTGCGGTTAGTTTAGAGAATCTACCTGAAAATATTACGATTAGCCATCTAAATATAAATGATAATACTGTCGCAGGTTTAAGTCTGAATAATAGAGATAATGTCTATTCAGTTCAGTATCACCCAGAAGCGAGTCCTGGACCGCATGACAGTGATTATCTATTTAATCGTTTTATAGACTTAATGCTAAAATAAAAAACTCGTGTTATTAGTTTCCACTAAAACTAGCATCACCACCGAGTTGTAATGACTCGTTTAATGAGGCATAATTTAAATCAAAATCCTTAGAATCAGACCATTTGATAGGATCTGTAGAATTTAAAACTAATAAATCCATACTAGGTGCATCATTTTTAGCTACCAAAGCCTCTATATTAGCAGCATTAGCGGCCGCTCCCGTAATCAAACCACCAATTAAAGCGACTACTATAGCACCAGCTCCATCAGTCGCAGCAGTAAAGACCGCAGCGACGATTACTAAAACTACAGTAGCAATTTCTTCAGTAATCTCCACCCAAGCAGCTTTATTGACACCATGATTTTCTATCGCAGTTTGACTTTCTTTCCAAACTAAAGTCTGCTCTCCTGAAGAGTTAGTACCTAAAGTGATTTGATACCAATGCGTAGATTCACACCAAGCAGTTACTCCTGGACTAACATCAGTCTCAGAATAACCATAGACCTTAACCTCGGTACCATCTATTTCAAAATTAAAAGTCTTCATCACTGGATGATAAGTACTACCACTTTCTTCTACAGAAGGCATAGACAGATCACCAGTATTGCGAATACCTAATAAATTTGAGTATAACTCAAAATCACTAGACTTAGAACCAGGAAAACTAGTCGCTAACTGAGGCATCACTAAACAAGTTAAAAACCTTTCAGCAGAAATCAAAAAACCAGCCTTAGAACCTAGTGGTATGGCAGCTTCTGAAATCTGCTCAGCTAAACTATCAGCAGAACGATTCTGTGTCATACAAAGAATTCCTAAAAGGCAGTCAGCCTCAGAGTCTCTATCTATATAAGCATAGCCAGTATAAGTCGGGTAAAGCCATTCCCACTGTCCTTGATCAGCTTTTCTATTTAAATTCACGGTCGCAAAAACATGCTCAAATTGATCTAGATTTTCATTAAACCACATCTCTAGACCAGCTTTCATATAGATAGAAAGCATAGGATCTAGGTTTTCAGTCTCAGGGACTATTAAATTGAGGACGGTGACCACCTTCTCAGTAGGGCTAGTGGAACTAGTTTTTAAAACTAAATTATGGAAAGTTCCTTGATTTAAATCACTAGGCTGCTCAGTGTGAGGAATATAATGCAACTCTACTTCAATTAAAGCTCCTAAGTTGTTTGCATTAAAAGTCTTTCCCTGTGCCGTTAAAGAAATAGTGGTGACTGGAACTAACATATGAATTAATTTCCCGTCACCACCTTGAGTTATTTGCCAATCCGAGAAAGTACCATCAATAGACATTCCAGATTGAATTTGACATTGAAAGCTAGTCGGAGATGATTTTTTAGCAGCGATTACACTATTAACATCAGCGATAGGCATAGCAAAAACCGTATCCCAGCCATAAGTACTAGATACATTATTTAAAGTACTCGCTCCTGTCGAGGAACTATTCGTGTTAATAGGGGTATTTACTGACATTTTTCATCTCCAAACTTCGCAAATTCTTTTTAATTATTATGGTTAAAATCCATTACTCCACCAAACTGCAATGATTTATTTAAGGCTACTTGTTTAACAGTGAAACCTGTATTATTACCATCTTTAGTTTGATTAGCAAAGGTTATAGGATCAACGCACTTACCTGCAAAGTCTTTCACAGCTGCAAGATTTTGACTTTCCACATCTGCACCGATTTTACAGAAAGGAGCAATACTACCAGCTAAAGCTCCAGCTAATGATGCTATTAAAGATGCTCTGATCTTAATCCAGTTACGAGAGAACCAACCTTTAAACTGTGATAGACGGCTTTCACCTTGCTGTGCAGCTTCAGCTTCAGCAGCTGCTTCCTCACCCTCTTCTACACCGTTTTCCATATCAGCCCCGATGTTCTGTCCCATCTGCGTCATTTCTATCTCTACTACATTCTCAGCCTCATTTTCAGCGATATCTGCACCAGCCTGCTCAGCAGCTTCTTCTTCTGGCGCACAAGCGACACCAAGGAAACCAGCGACACAAGCAGCCGCAATACTACCAACTACTTCAACTACAGTTACCCAAGTATCAGTAGTAACTGAAGTGTTCATATGTTCATTACTAACGCTTAAATCAAAGGACTCTAATGAATCATTCCAAGCAATTACCCCTCTAGAGTCATAGTTAATATGAACATTAATACCTGGAGACCACTCAAAATGAATATCATCCATAGTAAAAATCAACTCCGTATTTTCTACAGCGACATTAAAATCACCAGCAGCAATAGAAGCTGTTACCTGTGAATGATTAGGAATATCCCAATCTTGAAACTCTAAATTTCTATTAGTCGTGATAGCTTGACCATTCTGGATTATAGAGAAATCTCCCTCAGATGCATTTTTAAATAAAGCCATCATATGCGGTAAAAGCATATTTTTGATAAACACATGAGTACCAATTAAGAAACCAGAATTATAATCACTCTGACCACTAATACTACCATCAGCTTGTATAACCACTCCTGGAATCGCAAATGGCGAAAGCTGATGAGCTAAATTAGTTGCAGGTGAATTAGCTGTCATAGTTAAAATACAGAAAACTGCATCATACTGTGAAGTCTGCGGATGATCTACTACTACATAGATAGTCCAAGTAGGCTTAATCCAGCCCCAGCCATCATCTTTAGATAAATTTTCTGCTACATCGACTACCGCAAAAACATGATTAAATAGACCTAGATTATTGTTGAACCAATTCTTAATTAGACCACCAATAGTTGATAAAACTATTTCATCTGATTGACCTGGAATCACTGTATTTAAGACAGATACAGTAGGATTAGTCGGAGTACCAGCTTGGGTACTTACTTGTAAATTATTGACTATAGTATTATCAGCAGAACTAGGCTGAGGAATGTAATCAAGATTCACCTCAATAACAAATTCAGCACCTGTTAAATCAATATCTCCACCAGAAGAACGGAAAATACCTGATTTTACAGGGGTAATCATATGAACATTTTTTCCATCGCCACCTTTTACTAATTGCCAGTCAGACCAAAGGCAATTGACGAACTCTACAGTACCGCCAAAAGGATTACTCATAGAGCCTCCGAAATTAGCAGGGGTGCTCTTTTGGTCAACTATAGCCTTATTTACGTCTGTAAAGTAAATGGCAAATACGGTATCCCAGCCGTAAGTATCTGCAATATCAGTATCTAGTGATGAGGCAGTCGCAGTTAAGCGGCTTGTAGATGTAGATTTGGGTTTGGTGATTGTGCTTGGCATGTTTCTAATTCTCCTTTCATATAAAACGCCCCACTTAAACCAGCTTCTAGGACGTTAAAATTTTGTGTACCGCTCCACTGAACAGTTTGCGGCGGATGCTCTGCCATAGATAATTTACTACCAGAGCTAAGACTATCAGTAGTTTTACTAGCGATAATTGGACATATAATAGCTACTACTGCTGCCCCAATTCCTGCACCTATCATGTAGTCATACCAAGGAATATGATTACTATGACTCTGTGTAGGACTAGGGTCAGCAGCAAAATTAATATTTTTAGTATTAGGATCGAAGCTCATTTGATTTCTAAGCCCTACAGACCAATCAAAATAAGCATGTGGTAAACCAGATATATCACAATCTCCAGAAAGGGAAGTACGCAAAGCATTATCATCAACAGTAACCAAAAGATTTCTAATTTTAGGATAATAATTAATAGCTCCTACTTTACAGCCATCACAATCAATACTGCCGTTATTTGTAATCTTTGATGAAGAATAGATGAAGTTAGCATCAGTAGTACCATGACCATAAACCGCTGGTAAAGATGGTTTGATAACATACTGTAAAAATGCTTCTGGGCTAATTGCAAGTGAAGCATCTTTATCAGCAGGTAACACACTAGGATCTACCTGAGCAGGGAGCATACTCACATCTGTAGAAACTAATGAGCCTAAGATACACAGGTACTGCTGTGAGCTATTTAAAGAAATATAATGATACGTATAACCTTTAGGAACTAACCAGCTATTAGAGCTAGGATCGACTAAATTTAATTTAGCAAAAACATAAGAAATCTCATCTAGATTCGCAATCAAACACATAGACATAGCATGTAATAAAAGCTGAGTCGCGATCTGCGAACCTTGTAGATTATTATTAGGATCTATAAGCTGAACAGGTGTCACAGCCCCATCTACAGCACTATTACTCGTAGAAGAATACTCTTTAAAATTAAATTTGAGTTCCTTATACTCACCGCTAGCACTAGGTAGCATCTCTAGCTGTATTTCAAGAATAGTCGAAACTGAATCTAATTTAAAAGACTGTGGTGCAGCACCAGTGATTTGCATAGTCCCAGATAGAATTTTAGTTTGTAAATGAAGTAGCTTACCTGCACCTCCTGGAACTATCTGCCATTCAGCAAAAGTACCCTGCACATTTACATCTGCATTAAAAACATCATCATGTAATTGATAACTAAATGTAGAAATCAATTGGTGACTATTATTAATCAATTCTTGATTAACTTTATCTACGTTAGTAGCCCACACAGTATCCCAGCCGAATAATTGCATAAACATAATTATTAGCAGTTAAAACACTCTTGCTAACTAAGTTTTTCAATAAAGCCGAAATTGATTTCAGATAAGAGGCTTTATTTAAATGGAAGAGACAGGATAAAAAAACTTTTTAAGTAAGAGAAAAGTAAATCAAAAGCTCTAAAACAATTATAAAGAGTGCTTCCTAATCCTTTAGTTCTAAAATATCTAATAATAAACATGATTAAATATTTTTAAGTAAAAGATAATAAATCACTTAATTTAAACAAATTAACGAAGGGCGAAAGTATTTTAAATAATAATCCGCCACAATAAGGAAAATGTTCCACAAAAAAAGTAATTTCAGATTTTTTTTAGCAGCCTCATTTTTTTTCTTTAGCGTGCAGTTTGTAAATGCAATAGCTTTAGATGTAGATAAAAGTGCAGCACCCGAAAACACTGTTATAAAAGTTAGTGGACGTAAGTTAAACGATGCTACTGCTTGTTTTGAGCTTACCGACCCATCTACAAGAGTGATTAGCTGTGTAGACTTAGACATAAATATTAATTCGAAAGGTACCAGAGCAAGAGTTACTTTACCTACAGTCACACAAGATACTAAGGGAGATTTAGTAATTCGTAGTGAAGCAGACTTACAAATCCAAGTATTTTTTACGTTAGTCTTAGATGCCGATAATGCTGGTCTTTTAGCAGAAGAAATTAGTGGTCCGCAAGGACCTAAAGGCGACTCTGGTCCCAGTGGTTCCGCTGGTCCGACTGGTCCTCAGGGGCCTAAAGGCGACACTGGCTTAACTGGTGCTAAAGGTGATCAAGGAGACATAGGTCCGCAAGGTCCGAAAGGAGATCAAGGCGATACTGGAGCACAGGGAATTCCAGGGCCCACTGGTCCGCAAGGTCCTATGGGCCCCATGGGTATGATGGGACCGATGGGAATACAAGGTCTACCTGGTCCAATAGGGCCTAAAGGTGACAAGGGAGATAAAGGGGATACAGGTTTACAAGGACCACCTGGATTCTTCGCTGGTGGAGCGATTACAGGAACAGTAAATAGCTGCCCTAGTTTAGATGGTAATAGTTTCTCTGTCGGTCTTGCTAATAGCTCTATTAATGCAGATTTGAGCAATGCTAACAGAAGTTTTCAATTAAACTTCGTTCCTAGTGGTACTTACACTGTGCAGGTAAGGCAGTTTGGAGTTCTTGTAACTACGCTTGGTAACGTATCTGTGACAGACGGTAATATGACTAATGTTGGGGATATAACTATTCTAGATTGCAATTAATAGATAAGCACAAAGTCAATCAGACAAATGATTTTAAACAAATAAGGAAAATTAAATATGAAAAATTTATTTTACAAACTATTATTTCTAGCCTTAATAAGCTTGAGCAGCATAAATACAGTAAAAGCAGCTATGGAACCATTCATCGGCGAAATCCAAGCCTACGGATTTAATTTCTGTCCCAGAGGATGGCTACCAGCAAATGGCAGCCTTATATCAATCGCACAAAATACCGCTCTATTCTCCCTACTCGGTACTACTTACGGCGGTAATGGTACTAGCACTTTTGCTTTACCAGACTTAAGAGGCAGAACGCTCATTGGCGCAGGTAATGGCAATGGCCTTACGAATAGAGTATTAGGAGAAATGGCTGGTACTGAAAATGAAACCCTCACTATATCCCAAATACCTAGTCATAGCCATAGCTATAGCTTTATAGTTAAAGAAGGACGAGGAGTAAGTACTACTGCTAATAACTCATTTCTAGGTCAAAGTGGTATTTTTAGGAATACTGGTATTAATATTCCGATGAGCAGCCAGACTACTGGGCTTAGTGGTTCTAGCCAACCGCATAATAATATGCCCCCTTATTTAGCAATAACTTATTGCATAGCTAGTGAAGGGGTTTATCCTTCTCGCAATTAAAATTGTGATTATATTTTAATACTGCACTAAATTCTCAAGCTCAATTAAAGTGTTATGCAAAGTAGTACCTGTAAACAAATCAGTGTTTAATTTATCACTCGCTAAACGCAAGACACCAGTTTCATAACATAGTTTAATTTTATTTAAGACCTTAGAATCTCTTGGAGAAAGATATATAGCTAAGCGAATTAGATAGCCAATTTTCTTAGCTTTCTTTTGGATATGAAAATCTAAGAGAGATAAATACTTTTTTACATCCTTATTGGTTTTATTAGCAGCTAAGCAAGTGAATAAAACATAAGCCAAGAAAACTCTTTCGGGATGAGATAAATAGGGCAAATTTAAATTTATTAAATAATCAAATACCGCTATAGACTTCTGCTCTTTATTATTAAAAAGAAAAGCCTGTATTAATAAAGAAGATACGAAAATCATTTTATGAAAATCTATTCTTAATTCAGATCTAGAAGCGTGATTATACGCAGCTTTAATATCAATTAATTCAAAAGACTCTCCCCATCTAGAAATTTCTTTAGCTCTTCTGAGACTCTCTTTCGCTTTAAGCTTAGTAATCTTTAATACCGCCTCCACCAAAGGATCTGACTCTTTAACCTTATTTTTAAGTAAAGAATAGATATAACCTTCACGAATACCACTAGTACAAAAAACTACTTTCTTCACCCCAGTAATTTTAAGCAAAGTAGTTAAAAGTAAAGCCGTGAGCCTCAGTGCAGAAAAAACATTTTCAAGTTTTAAAAACTCTTTTATTTCTGCGCTAGAGACCTCATAATTACTGATAATTTTCAGTGGATAATCTTGAGCAGCCATGTATAATCTAGCGATTCGCTTCCAGCGCCCACCGACTAAATATAGAGTCTTCACACCTTTTTCTTGATAAATATTAGCTTTTGCAAGTGCAGCAATTAAATATTTTTGCATTTGATTAGGATTAAATTTTTTAGACATTTCTATGTCTAACATAGTGTGATAGCCGAGTTTGAAACTCATACATTTAGAAATTTTAGATTCACTGACTAAACTCAGTTCTAGACTACCACCACCTAAATCAGCGACTACGCCATCTGCATCTGGCATTTCGACTAGCACCCCTTCTGCTGAAAGCTTAGCTTCCTCTTCACCAGAGATAACCGACACTTTAGCATTTAAAATTTTCTCTACTTCGAAAATAAATTCTTTAGCATCTAAAGCCTCTCTACAAGCAGAAGTAGCTATAATATAGCGTTCATCTATCTTAGAAATATCTAAGAGTGCAGCGAATCTACGAATATTTTCATAGGCTCTCTCCAGATTTTCTTTTTTAAAATAACCATTCAGAGCTAATCCCTCAGCTAAATGACATTCGGCTTTCTCGTCTATTACTATACGAGGGAATCTTGCGATCTCGTCATAGATTACCATTCGTATAGAGTTAGAGCCTATATCAATTATAGCGAAGCATTCACTTAATTCTGCTGCGATCATAAATCAGAATCCTTTGCTAAATTTAAAAAGCTTTGATGAATATTAATCTTAGTTTCAGCTTTTTCTACTCTCTCATAAGTACCATCTGCTTTTAGATACCAAGACTGCTCATTATCATTTAGGTTATAATACAAAACCTCTTCTAAAACTCGTTTATGAATAATCGGATCTTCTAAAGGAATCATAGACTCGACCCTACGAATAAAACTCCTTGGCATCCAGTCTGCGGAGGATAAAAACACTTTAGCCTTAGATGAAGGAATTTCATGTCCATTAGCGAAGCATACTATACGAGAGTGTTCTAAAAACCTACCGATTATACTTCTCACTCTAATATTCTCTGAAAGTCCTCTAAGACCAGGTTTCAGACAGCAAATCCCCCTCACTATTAAATCCACCTTCACTCCAGCTGAAGAAGCAGCATAGAGTTTATCTATAATATCAGAATCGACCAGGGCATTAAGTTTAGCGATAATATGAGCGGGCTTAGCGTCTCTAGCATTATTAATTTCAGTATCTATAAGTGCAAACAAATGAGACTGAAGATTTAATGGTGATATAGAAATCTTTTCTAGAGAGTCTGGTCTTACATAACCAGTCACATAGTTAAAAATTTTCGCAGCATCTCTAGTTAAAACTGGATCTGCGGTAAATACACTTAAATCGGTATAAATTTTGGCTGTGTGTGGATGATAATTACCAGTTCCGAAATGTGCGTAACTTCTAAGCTGTCCCTCTTCTTTTCTAGTCACTAAAATCATCTTAGAGTGAGTCTTATACTTCATAAAGCCAAAAACCACTTGAGCACCAGCTTTCTCTAAGACCCCAGCCAACCTAATATTTTTCTCTTCATCAAATCTCGCTTTAAGCTCGACCATTACAGTGACTGACTTGCCAGCTTCGGCAGCTTGAGCCAGTGCCTTAACTATAGGTGAATCTTCACTAGTACGATATAAAGTCTGTTTAATCGAAACTACATTAGGGTCTCTAGCAGCCTGTTTTAAAAAATTAATTACTGGCTCGAAAGATTCATAGGGGTGATGCAGTAAGATATCTCTTTCCTTAATGAGACTAAACATATCACCATCCTTAAGTTCCGCAGGCAGAGCTGGATTAAATGGAGTGAATTTCAAATGTGCTAAATGCTTAGAACTGATTTGTTCTAAATCAGACAAATTCAGAAGACCATCCATTTTAAAAATATCACTAGCTCTAATATTAAGTTCATCGATCGCAAAGGCAATTAAATCCTGATCTATATCCTTATTTACGATTAATCTAATTACAGTACCCTGTTTACGTTTACTTAAAGCTGATTTAAAACTCTCGATTAGCTCCTCTACGTCCTCTAAATCATCATCTATCTCCATTTCACTGTCACGAATCAAATGGATAAAGCCATAAGATATAACATCGAAATTATGTAATATCTTAGACAAGAACAAGGTGATAGCAGATTCAGTCGGTAAAAGCCTTTCATTTTTCCCAAACAATCTAACAAATCGCTCTAAGTTCTGTGGAATAGGAATTACCGACCACTGTAAACGCTGAGTGTCTCTATCAAAGAGTTTTAAAACTATAGAAAGAGCATCATTAGGAATAACTGGAAAAGGATGCACTGGATCT
>DAISHM010000012.1:0-11824 GCA_036822535.1 Candidatus Caenarcanales bacterium | reverse complement strand
CAGGATAATGCTTACCTAGATTTGCTAGAAAATTGTGAAATGAATATTCCAAATAAATTAGAGAGATATTCTACTAAAGCAGTCTATTTTAGTAAGTTTGTAGATACTTATGCCTTTAAAATGCTTTCAGTAAAAGATTTTAATAAAGAACAGTTAGCTAAAGAGTTTGCAGAAATAAGACCCGATATAATTCTTTCTATTCGATTTGGGAAAATTTTCTATGATTCTATGATTAAAGCCGCTGCTTGTCCGATCATTAACATACACTCTGGGATTTTACCTGATTATAAAGGTATATTAGCTAGTTTCTGGAGTAAGAAAAATCATGAAACTGAGTATGGATTTACGGTACATGGCATAGAAGACTCTGGAATAGATACTGGAAGTATATTTTATACTGAGAGATTTAAACATGATTTAGATAAGTGCTTATTTAGTACTGTGCATGAGCTTTATCCCTCAGCTGCTAAATTTATGAAAAATTTTTTAGTTAATTTCCAGATAAACCCTTCTACAAATAAATCTTTCAAGCAAGATAGCTCGGGAGCTTATTTTACTAAGCCAGTTTTAGAAGATTTTGTTGAGTACGAGAAAGCTGGTTTAAAGATATTAGATAGAGATTATTATTGGCGGCTTATTGATCAATGTTTTTAAATTGATAAATTCGATTAATCTACTAAATTGAGGAAGTACTTTGCAGAAGGTCACAATTTTACTAAAAATAAATTAAAAGACAGAGACAAATAGATAAAGGTACCTGTGTTCATCTGTGCCATTTATTCTAAAAACACTAAGATCTATTTTAAATCCAAGTTTTAGCCACTCGTGAAAAACTTCTGTATAGCTGCGTGGCACATAAGCTATTTTCTGTTCTTGAAATTTTATACTGAGAGCATTTATATCCTTGGGATTCTCTGGCTCTAGAGCTAAACTAAGATTTTTTTCTAGTAATAATTCTTGGTTCTGAATATTTTGCCCATAGAAGTCGAATGCAGCAGCCTGCATAATGAACTGCAAAGGAGGCTTGCAGCCCTTAAATGGATTAGCAAAACTAAAAGGGTTATCTGCTAAGTGTGCGCCAGTGTAAGCTAATAAATCAAAATCTGATATATCTTTTACTAATTCAGATTTATAATCTAGACCATATAAAGCAAGAAATTTACCATAATCACTGCGGCTTTTCGGGGGAAGACGGCGAGCGAAAACTTTAATGGGTTCAGAATATTCTATAGATGGAGCTTCTGTGAATATTGCAAACGCTGGATAGCAAGTGAATCCTGCATCGTAGGCAGATTCCTTAGCTATATATTCAAATTTATCATCTCGGTATAGCTTCCCCACAGGGAAGCGGTCTCCTGCTGGGCTTTTCCATATTAAATATATGAACTCAGAGTGAACTATATTTGATATATATTTATGCTCGCTGATGGTAGGCATTTTTAATTTCACTTAATTTACTGACCCGAGATTCTATAAATCTACAAATATGCTTGCATACTGCATTTGATAAATGAAATTCTACTGGTAGTTCCTCCGCTAAGCTTTTAATATCGTATATTAGATTATAAGACTTATTCGGATCTCACAGTCTATCAATAAAATGTTGTAGATTTGTTAAAACTAAGTTAGTATTAACAAATCTGAAGTTTAGATAATCTAACACTGTAATTAAATCACGCTTAGATTCATTTAAATTAATAAAATTTTTTGATTTATATTGTTTTATGCTTTTTTCATAATTATACTCTTGAGTTGCTAGTTTCACACATTCTCTAAAATCATAACTAGCACCATTGTCAAATAATGGACTGAGCTGATTAATATTAGCTCGTTTCAATACTCCCCAGTTGTCATGATGTCTATCGGTATTGCCAATAATAAAATCAAATATCAAGGTATTTATCCACCAGTCTTCAAAATTATAGATATCACTTTGTTCACAAGCTTTGAAAATATCTTCTAGATTTTGTTTTTTATCATCATAAAATTTAGATAGTGAAACTAAATAGCCTTGCATAAATTCACTACCCTTTACATAATCATGATTTATATTAAGAAACCACTCAGATAAAACACCATATTTAAAAGTTGTAGAACTATTATTAATTGCAAGAAATGTTTTAGGAACCTCTATATCTAGTAGTTCTGTAGCTAAGCGAAAGTTTATATATTCGCAGCTTAGCTGTGCTTTACAATCTGATTCATAGTCAGGCTTAACTCTAGACCACCATTTCTTATATAAATATTTCTTTTTATCAGGACTAACTAGAATGACTTTTTCTAACATTCCTTCGCCATGAGAACCATCGTTAGTAGATTCTAAAGCCCAATTAGAGATATCAAGTATTCTTTTGTAATCCATGGGCGAAATTAAAACTTACTTAATTTGAAGATCCTTTCTAATAGCATTTTCTAGATTTTTTTCTTTTTCCAATATCTCTGCTCTTGCCCTATCTGTATCTGAATCTGAAAGTGATTTTATACATTCATTTACTTCTTGACTAGCTACTAATTTACAGCGCATTACCCAATACGCAAAATCTTTTTGTGCTTTAATTTTATCTTTTATAGAACACCCTGCTGTTAAGCTGTGATCGTCATCTGATTCAAGATCATAATAATTTCTTATTGCTAATATTTTATGTACTTCTCTGTAAGCCTCTAAAATACCAGTATATGCTTCTTTTTTTTCCTGAAATACTAGGTCTCTTCTCTTACCATCATCATTTAATTTATATGTTATAAAGCTTGATATTACCGAAGTAATTAGAGCAGAAACACTTGCAAAAATTACAGTAAAAACCTTTAAATCCATAAAAACCTATGTTCTTGCAGCAATAAAACCTCGAACTATTTCCCCCACACCCCTAAACTCAATCCCAGACAGTCTTTCAATAGACTCCATGCTCGCTTTAAGCTGCTCTTCTATCATAGCTTCACTTACACTATTTTCTTCTGCCATTATTAATGAATGAACTTTCAAACCTTTATTCTGAGCATGTTCTATAGAAAGTAAAGTCTGGTTAATAGTCCCTAAAACTGGTCTACTTACTATTAAAGTCGGTAAAGCTAAGGCTCTCGCTATATCACTAATTAATTCTTTGTCGTTAATCGGCACTGCTAATCCCCCAGCACCTTCGACCACTATAAACTTATAATCTTTTTCTAATTTTTTGAAATCTTCTACGATTTTATTAATATCAATAATAGTATTTTCTAAAGCAGAAGCATAGTCTGGTGAAGCAGGGTATGCGAAGTCATAAGTACAGTAGCTATCTATATCAGGGCAACTACGCTCTATGCACTGATAATCAGCTTCATAGAATATGTTACCGAATAATTCCTTTTTATCTTTACCACACTGAATAGGTTTATAATAAGCTATTTCTCTGCGATCTAGGTGCAGAGCAGCTTCTTCAAGCAAACGCTGTGAAAAAAAAGTTTTTCCCACTCCCGTATCAGTCGCTGTAATAAAGAGCATAATTTAATGAGTTAGGCTATGTGGCATTTCTTCCGCATCTATTTCTATATCTGTCTGTTCTGGGAAATTATCACCGAGGTTTTTAAACATCTTATTTAGTATTAAACAAGAAAGCGAATCAAAAGTAACGTTTACCATAGTCCTAGTCATATCTAAAATACGATCTATACTAATAATTACTCCTATAGCTTCTAATGGTAAGCCTACCGCTTGAAAGACTATAGCCATAGTGATTAAACTACCATGAGGTATACCTGGAGTGCCAAAAGTCGCTAATAAAACCATTCCTACCACAAAAATCTGCTGTGTAATAGTTAAAGGCTCTGGTAGCCAAGCTTGAGCGACGAATAAAGTAACAATAGATTCATAAATCGCTGCACCACACATATTCATGGAAGCACCTATAGGGATTACAAAGCTAGCTATTTTATTAGGTATAAAGAATTTCTTCTCTAAAGTTTCTAAAGTGATAGGTATAGAGGCAGCTGAGCTAGATGTACTAAAAGCTGTCAGCATAACTTCTTTCATACCACCGAAGAACTGAAAAGGGGTAAAGTCTGTAAAGAAGTGTACTAGTACTGGTGCTACTACTAAAATCATCGCTGCGAAAGCGACTAAGACTGTACTAACAAAAGGCATATAGTTAGCAAGCGAGCTAAGACCACCAATAGCTACGGTTTTAGTGATTAAAGCAAAAATCCCGAATGGAGATACTGCCATAATCCAGTGAGTAACTTTAAGTATCGCATTTAGACAGGCTTTAAAGAAATCTAGAACCATTTTCCCGTTCTTAACTTTAATTAAGGCTACAGAGAAAAGAATAGAAACTAAAATAATCTGTAATAAAGAGCCAGCTGCTAAGGATTTAAAAATATTATCAGGAACAATTCCGAATA
Source organism: Candidatus Caenarcanales bacterium (assembly GCA_036822535.1). Taxonomy (GTDB): domain Bacteria; phylum Cyanobacteriota; class Vampirovibrionia; order LMEP-6097; family LMEP-6097; genus LMEP-6097. Next base: position 7,447 of record DAISHM010000012.1, on the reverse strand, counting down.
TTAAATCACCAAAGCTGAAATTAGCTTCAGTAATAAATTTCACCTCATCTTCAGCCGTCTTTCCATCAATTAAACTGTGAAGATCTATATGATAACCAGGTTTAAAAAAATTTACGAAAAGTAAACCAAAGCCAGCTGAAAAAAGCATTAAACCTTTAAAGAGAAGAAAGGTAACTAAACCAACTTTTCCTAAACTCTGTACTGGTAAATGCCCTACTCCGACTATAATTGAGGAAATTATTAAAGGTAAAACTATCATCTTTAATAGTTTTAAAAATAATTCACCAATCCAGCTGATATGTGAGAGTTTTAGTAAGCCTAGGCTAGGATCTTCACTGCTAGTACCTGAGATAGAAAAAAAATAACCAAGAACCGCACCTAATGCAAGACCTATAAAAATTCTCCAATGTAAATCTAGTTTCATAAAATTAAAGAGTTAAGCTTATAATATGAAATTTAAAGATTAAAAGCAAGCTTCAAGATAAAATTTTATTTTTACTCTCAAACCATTTTACGAATTTATCTAAACCTTCATTTAATTGGGTTTGTGGATTATAAGCAAGCATAGCCTTCGCTTTACTGATATCAGCGCAAGTCATCGGCACATCACCAGTTACTTTATCTTGATAAGAGATTAAAGCTTTTTTATTTAACTTCTTTTCAAGCAAGCTGATCAACTCATTAACGCTATATGTTTTAGACTCACCTAAATTAAAAATCTCAAACTTAGTCTGATAATCAATCGCTTTAATTATTCCATCTAGAATATCATCTATATAAGTGTAGTCTCTTAGGTAAGAGCCGTCACCATAGACTGGAATAGGCTTTCCTAAACTAATAAGTTCTGAAAATTTATGAATAGCTAAATCAGGTCTCTGTCTAGCTCCATAGACCGTAAAAAATCTAAGGCAGACAGAAGACATAAAATCACTAGCATGCGTAATCGCATGAACTATAGCCTCTCCAGCTACTTTAGTCGCTGCATAAGGGCTAATAGGTTTACTAATATCCTCATCTTCTTTAAAAGGTGCATTTAGGCGAGAGCCATATACTGAACTGCTAGAAGCGAAGATAAATTTAGGTACTTTATACCTGCGTGCTAAGTCTAAAAGATTTATGGTAGAGCCGTTATTTACAGTATCGTAGAGACGAGGATTTTCTAGGGATGGTCTAACTCCAGCCATAGCAGCTAGGTGTACTATATGGGTAAATGAATGTTTTTTAAAGATATCCTCTAAGAGCTCATAGTTAAGTAAATCTGTCTCATAGATATTTACGTTTTCACTTAGGTAATGCTTTTCAGCATTAGATCTTTTTATCTGTGCTGAGTAGAAGTCACAGTAATTATCAATTCCGACTAAGTTTACTTTAGTATCTATAAGCCTATCCATTAAATGGGAGCCAATAAAACCGCTAGATCCAGTAATTAAGATACTTTTAGACATTTAAACTTGGCCTTTTTCTAGAAATTCATTAATTAAATTTACGATTTTCTCATGTAAGACTTCTCTAGAGTGATTTTCTACATTAATAATTTTTACCCTCTCTGGTTCTTCGTGAGCGATGGTCTTATAGCCATTAGCGACCCTAATAAAAAATAATTTATTTTCTTGTTCTATCCTGTCGGGATCACCACTTCTACGTTTAGTAGCCTCATCAGCGTCTATCATCAGTAATATAGTAAGGTCTGGTTTTACACCTTTAGTCACATAAGCGTTTAACTGCCTAATGATATTTAAATCTAAATTTCTACCATAGCCCTGATAAGCTAAAGTGCTGTCAGTGAAACGATCACAGATTACTAGACTCTTAGGATCTTTCATCTTAGTATAAAACTCTTCTACATGCTGCGCTCTGTCTGCTAAATAGACCAATAATTCCGCCTTATCTGAAACAGTGTAAGACTTATCTAGAATTAAAGATCTGAGACATTTTCCTAAATCAGTGCCGCCCGGATTAGAGGTAAAAATCCATCCAAGAGAGTTTCTTTCTGCGTAAGCCTTAAGTAGACTTACTTGAGTAGTCTTACCGGCCTGATCTGGTCCTTCTATACTTATAAACATCTGTATGAATTATGACATTAAGCTGCAATTATTTCGCTAGATGCCCTTTAAGAGATTAATAAAATTAAATAGCAGAAACTTTTACGATAATAGTCGCAGAAATCTGAGCTGCTAAATTAACCTTCACTTCATAGTCACCAATTGATCTAATAGGGGTCTTAAGATCTATCTGATCTTTAGAAGCCTTAATTTTAAGCTGCTGATTAATCGCAGTAGAAACATCTTCTTTAGTAATCGCACCAAACAGTTTACCAGATTCGCCAGCTTTAACTTCTATTTTTACAAACTGCTCATCTAACTTAGACTTTAACTGCTCTGCCTGTTCTCTACGCTGCTGAGCTTCTTCCTCTAATTTAATTTTCTTTTCTTCATATTCAGCTAGGCTAAATCTATTCGCTACCTGAGCTAAACCTTTAGGCAGTAAGTAATTTCTCGCATAGCCAAGTTTAACCTTAACTAATTCACCAGCTTTACCTAGGTGTTCAACATCATCAACTAAAATTAGATCTAAAGCAGAAGCCATAAGAGAATCTATTTTAACATAATCATTTTTTAGCGTAAAAAAATATTATAATTTCGTTTTTTTTATTAATGATTAAATAGCTATTCTCTAGCTCCCTGATTATGCCGATAAGAAAAGCTATGTAGAAAAAATATAAATTTAGGGAGCATAGGAATGTGAAAATGAGAAAGCCGCTCTGTAAATAAAAGCAGATTTTAGATAGCTTAGTAGATAAGCCAAAGCATATTTTTTTATGCATGATAAAAATCAGCAGAGCATTTATAAAATATAGGGCAAGAAATATACTGACTAGGAAAATGTTTAGCTTCGAATTTAGAAAAAAATCAGGATGATAGAAAAATAGTGCATGAAAAGCTATTAGGTAACTGCATAGATCTCCCCATGTATCTAATAATGCTCCAAAATCTGTACTCATAGAAAAGCGTTTAGCGATATAACCATCTAGAATGTCGGTGAATTGGAAAACTAGGAAAATATATGAGAAGTATTCTTTACTTATAAAAAAAGTTAAATAAAGAATGAATGGGGTGAAAGCTAATCTAGATGCAGAGATTAGATTAGGCAGATTCCAAATTATTTTACAGTCCATATCCAAATAAGCTTAGTACTCCAGCTGAGAAAATTGCCATAAAAAAACTATCAAAGCGATCTAAAACCCCACCATGAAAGGGAATTAAATTACTGAAATCTTTAATGTTTACTTTGCGCTTATAAAAAGAGGCTAGTAGATCTCCTGAAAGACAAGCTAGGACTATTATAGATAAAATACTTATGCTTTTTAAATTAAATTTACTGGGAAATAAAATCCAGTAATTAATAAAAACGAAAAACAAGCCACCTAAAGAGCCTTCTATGGTTTTATTGGGGCTTATATCTGGAGCTAGTTTTAGTCTACCTAATGATTGACCTATGGCTTGGCTAAAGCCATCAAAGCTAATACAGAAGCAGTAAAGTAATAATATTTCTAGTGCCTGAGCGGTGAAAATATAATTTATGCTGATAAACGCTATGAATAGAAATATCAGGATGGAGCTAATGAAAAATTTTTTGCACTGAGTTTGATTTTTAGAGAGCTCATAGAAAGCGATGCAGGTAAGAGATACGAAAATTAATCTGAAAATAGTTTTATTAAAAATTACTGAAAATATAATACTTAGATTTATTAGAAAAAAATAAATGAACTTACTTAGAATTCTTTTTTTTAGAAAAGGCTCTTTTTTTTGAAGGTGAAGAAGAGTGAAAGCCCCACCAATTAAGGTATTAATAAAAAATAAGCTGAGTATTTGCTGCATTAATTTATATGTTTTTCTTGATCTTATCTTGAGTAAGCTGGAAATGTTATAGCTTAACGAATTAATATAGATAAAACTTATGAAGCTCAATTATATTTCAAATTATAGTCCCCATAAACCTAAAGATTTTAGAAATCGTATGTCTATAGCACTTTTACAAGCTGAGCGACATCGTATTAATCCTAATCAATATTTACATTTAATCAGTGCATTGCACGCTATTCATAAAAAAACAGATGCAGAAAAAGAACTACCTACAAATTTTCATAGAATGCACTTAAGTGCAGAAGAAGGACTTAACCACGCTTTAGTTGAAAAGTTTTTAAAACCACTTTTTCAGATGATGGATAAATACGGCGATTTTAAACCTGGAATGAAAGCTGTTATACCGTTTGGTGGTCCAGGATCTATGGCTGTATATCTTTCCCAGAAAGGTATACCAAGTATATCTGGGGATATAAATTATAAAGAAGGAACGCTTTATGGTACTAGTGAGCAGAGGCTCGCTAGTCTTAAAAAAAATCCTTATGCTAATGCCGATTTAATTGAGCTTCAGTATTGGGATGCGACAAAACTTCCTCTAGGAGATAAAAGTCAAGATTTAATGATTATTAATCCTCCTTATGGTATTGAATGCAAATTATTTAATAATAAAAAAGAAAGACCAGAGGCTCTCCTTTTAGATTCGCTTAGAGAGGCTAAAAGAGTTTTAAAAGATTCTGCTGTAGCTTATCTTTTCTGGCCTAGTGATTACATGAAAGATATTTTAGAAATAAGAAAAGATTTTGATCTTAAAGAGGAAATAATTCAGGGAAATAATCTAAGATTATCTCTCGTCAGATTAAAGAAACATGAGTGAGCAGACTTTACTTTTAATAGATGGTAGTAATTTAGCATTTAGAATGTTCTTCGCTTTAGAAAGAACTAATTTGCGTAATAAAGATGGTGAACCGACTTGGGCTATTTATGGAACTCTTAAAGCCCTTTTCGATGCTATGGAAATGATTAAACCTACGTCAATCGCTGTGGCATTTGATCTTCCTGAACCTTCTTTTAGGCATGAACTCTTCGAAGAATATAAGGCTAATAGACCTGAAGAGATGCCCGATGATTTAAAGGCTCAATGGGGCTGGATTAAAGAAAGTTTCAAACGCTTTCATATTCCTGTTTTAGAAGAAGCTGGATTTGAAGCTGATGATTTAATCGGTATTTTAACTAGGGCTGCTGAAAAGAAAAACATGAATGTAGTGATACTTTCTGGTGATAGAGATCTATTTCAGCTAGTTACGGATAAAGTTAAAGTCGCAGCACCGCAGCGTGCTGGAGGTCTAAAGCTTTATGGAGAGACAGATGTTTTAGAAGAATTAGGGGTAAAACCCATTCAAGTACCTGATTATAAGGGGATAGCAGGGGATAGCTCTGATAATATACCAGGAGTAAAAGGATTAGGACCTAAGTCTGCGATTAAGCTACTAGAAGATTATCATGATTTGGATAATATCTATAATAATATTGAAAGCATTTCTCCAATTAAAGTTCAAGAAAAATTAAAAGCTCAAGAAGATTCAGCGCGTTTATCTAAGCACTTAGCGACTATTATTACCGAAGAATCTCATGAAAATCAAGCTGAAGCTTACCTAGAGAAGTCTAAGCTAGATTTGCCTGATACTGAATCATTGATTGATTTTCTAAAAGTATTTGAGTTTAATAGTATTTTAAAAAAACTGCCAGTGCTTCTGAAAAGCTTTAATAATGGTAATTTAGTAAAAGTTCAAGTCGATATTCCAGACCCTGACCCAGACTCTTCTGCAAATAGTTTAGAAAAAGAGCTAACTCGCCTAGAGCATAGTGCTTTAATTATTGATACTGAAGCTAAGTTAGATGAATTAATTAGTGAGCTTAATCAGATAAATATTTTTGCTATAGATTTAGAAACTACAGGTTTAAATACGCTTAACTGTAAAATTGTGGGCTGGGCTTTCGCTTTTCATAGAGCTGATGGGACAGATGAAAATATTTATTCATATTATATTCCAGTTAGCGTTCCAGCAGAAGAAGCTCAATTAAGTTTAATTACAAATGTTGATGTTAATAGTACTCTATTAGATTACTCTCTAGTCTTAGCTAAGCTAAAACCTATTCTAGAAGATAGTTCTAAATTACAGATTATTCAGAATGCTAAATTCGAGCATAAATTATTTAGACGTTTAGGAATAAGAACCCATAGTAATTTTTTTGATATTATGCTTGCAAGTTATCTAGAAAATCCTGCTAATAAGCATGGTTTAAAACAGCAATCTAAAAGAATACTTCATTTAAGAATGAAGGAAATTGAGGAATTAATCGGCACTGGACGTAAGCAAATAAGTTTAGCGCAAGTGCCGATTAAGGATGTCGCTGACTACGCTGCGGCTGATACTTATGTAACTTACAGACTTTACCTTTATTATCAAAGATCTCTTGCAGATAAACAGCTGCAATTACTAAAAGAAGTAGAATTCCCTTTCATAGAGGTTTTAACTGAAATGGAGTCTGCTGGAGTGCGTATAGATACTGAATATTTCTCTAAGTTATCTAAAAAATTGCATGAAAAAATAGATTTACTTGAAAAAGAAATTTTTCATTTATCAGGTAAAACTTTTAATATCGCATCACCAAAGCAACTTAGCGATGTCTTATTTAATGATTTAGCTATTAAAAATAACGGCAAGAGAAATAAATCTGGAAATTTTTCTACAGATCAGGAAACTTTAGAAAAATTGCTCTGTGAAGAAGATCTAGTCGATGATCAAAAGTGTCTTATAGAAAGAATTTTAGACTATAGATCTTTAACTAAGCTAACTAGCACCTATGTCGATAATTTGCCACAGCTGATAGCTAAAGAGACTCAGCGTATACACTCGGATTTTAATCAAGTGCAGACTCTAACTGGTCGTCTCAGTTCTTCTAATCCTAATTTACAAAATATTCCAATTAAAACTGAATTAGGGCGTGAGGTAAGAGCTGGTTTTATCGCTGAGACTGAAGATAAGCTGTTAATTAGTGCTGATTATTCCCAAATCGAATTAAGAGTTTTAGCTCATTTGGCAAATGAACCTCAATTGATTAAAGCTTTTCAAGATGATTTAGATGTGCATACCTTAACTGCTGCCAAAATCATGGAGAAAGAAGCTAAAGAAGTTAATGCTGATGAGAGGCGTATTGGTAAAACCTTAAATTTCGCTCTAGTCTATATGCAAGGAACCTTTGCTACTGCACAGCAGTTAAAGATTTCTAATAAAGAAGCTAAGTATTTTATTGATAAATATTTTGATATTTACTCACAGATAAAGCCTTTTATGAAAAACATTTTAGACTTTGCTCATGAAAATGCTTTTGTCGAGAATATCTTTGGGAGAAGAAGATATTTTCAAAACATTAATAGTAATAATAAAATGCTACAGAAAGAAGATGAAAGCCGAGCTTTTAATACCGTAATTCAGAGTGCTGCGGCTGATATTATGAAGCAGGCGATGATTAAGATTCAGAGGTTTATAGATGAATCATAGACTGAACTACATTCCAGACCG
>DAISHM010000011.1:0-11955 GCA_036822535.1 Candidatus Caenarcanales bacterium | reverse complement strand
TCATTAAAACTAGTAAAACCACTAGGGGTAATATCTACCGAACGAATAAAATATGAGGCATCATTTGCTTTTAAAGCAGAGAAAGAGCTTAAAAAGAAAAGTAAAATAAATAAAAGTTTTACTGATTTAGTAAACATAAGTTCATTCTACCCAAAGGGGTAAGAAAATCATAGCTTTAAACCGCTCCATCTAGAGCTTCGACTATAGCAAACCTCTCTATCCCAGCTAAATCACGAAATATCTGAGCTCTAGGGAAAATCTCTCTTATAGCTTCAGCCTGATTAAAACCAAACTCAAAAGCAAAAAATCCATTCTCTTTAATTAAGCCCTGAAGCTGCTCTTTAATATGCCTATAGGGAAAGCCTATCAGTGCATGCCTAGGCTCATGTTTCAATTCAGGAGCTAGTTTTAAATATTCGGATTCTGGTATATAAGGTGGATTAGATATAACTACATCGAAATATGGAGCGCTAGAACGAATTATAGGTAAAGCAATAGGAGAGCGTTTATGAGCTAGAAATGGCTCTAAATAATCACCTAGTACGAAATTGATCTCCAATCCATATTTTTCAGCATTGATTAAAGCCACATTTAATGCATCTTTAGAAATGTCACTAGCATAAACACTAGCACTTGGTAAGGCTCTCTTTAATGCTATAGCGATACAAGCTGAGCCAGTACAGAGATCTAATATAGTCACCTGTCTCAATTTATTTTCTTTAATCTTCCTGAGCGTCTCTAAAACTAGTAACTCTGTCTCTGGGCGAGGGATTAAGACATCTTTATTCACGAAAAGCTCTAAATCTAAAAAATAAGCCTGCTCTAGAAGATAAGCTAAAGGGATATGCTCTTCATTCCTGCTATAAATAAGCTCTTTAATCTTTTTAATCTGTGAATTAGAGAGACGATACTCTTCATCAGTGAAAATCTGATGCGTATCTAATCCAGTAACGGCTTTTATGATAATAAGAGCCTCACGTTTAGCCTCATCACTAGTCAGAACATTAGCTAGATATTTATAAAGATCTTTTAGATTATCAGAGTTTGACAGCACTAGAATACCAATTCAATGAAAAATAAGTTTTTTCATTAATTCCTTAGTTCAGGAAACCTGAATCTAAAGCTAATATCATATTATAAAGTGCTTGAAAATTAGCGAACATGGTAACTTCATTAGCTATATAACTTTTTGCTTTTAAGGCTACCTCATGAGATATTAACTTAGGTTTCGCGATGCTTTCAGCGAGTATCTGTGATTTACAGCATTTATCCATAAGTATAAATAGCCAAGCTGCTGATTCTATAGATTTTGCAGCAGTGAGCAAGCCATGATTCTGTAAAATAACCGTAGCTTTATCTCCTAATAAAGCTGCAATATCATCACCTTCATTACAGTCAGCGACTACACCTTTATAAGTATCGTAGATAACCTGATTCTCATAAAAAGTGCAGGCATCTTGGGTAATCGGATCTAAAAAGCGTCCTATACTAGACCAAGTACGCCCATAAACCGAGTGTGCATGAGCTACTGCATTAATTTCTTCTTTATGATAGTGAATGCGAGAGTGAATCGCAAAAGCAGCTTTATTAATAGCCTTTTTACCCTCAATAATTTCACCATCATGATTTACTAAAACTAAGTCAGAGACTTTAATTAAAGAAAAATGAACAGACATAGGATTTACCCAAAAACAATCAGTCAAAATCGGGTCCCTGACACTAATATGACCAGCTACCCCTTCATCAAAGCCATAATAACCAAAAAGACGAAAAGAAGCTGCTAAACGCTGTTTACGATAAAGCCTCTCCTCCTCTTTATCACTAAAACTAGGTGGAGTAATTAAATCGGTTTCTAATCCTTTACCGAAGCTTATTTTAGAAACTATCTCTGCATTAGACATTTACCTAATATCTTAAACTAAATTAATCATAAAGTATCACGATATAAAATAATTAGAGAACTATTTCTGAATGTATCTAAGAGTGACTTATCTGAGAGATTGAATCAATTAAACCCTGTCTTTGATTTCTTAGATTCTACATTTAGATTGAATAAGGAAAGTCAGAAACTACTTACAGAGATTGATACTGAGCAAAAATCTGAGATTAAAGATAGATCTCAAAAAATCATGCAGAAAACTTATGAGACCGTAGAAGATTTACCTAAAATAATTAAAGATGAACAGAAAAGCAGTAGAGGACATCATCGTATTACAGACCAGACCTTAGTTAGAAAAATACCAGCTAGTGATTTCTTTAATTAGATAGATTTTATCAGCTATTAGAGAATTTCAATACCGCTCCGAAAAGAGATACGCTAAAAAACTTATTTAATTTTCGCTACTCTGGGATGCTAAGTGATGGCATTCAGATCGATAAAGATAAGCAAGTTAAGCAATTTATTGAATTGGCTGATGGAATAGATTTTTCTGGACTTAAAAATGCCATAAGAACAATAAGCACACTGAGTGATAAAGCACTGAAAGGTAATGATTATAATGATCTAAAAGATTTCGTAAAAGAAGAATCTAGGAAAATTGAAGAGTGTTCCAGCCTTTATAAGGCTAACGAAAAGGCTATTATAAATAAAATTAAGGAATCTTTAGAGCTTGCTAGACCAAATGTTTTAACTTTTTTGAATAAAACTAACTTAGATAGAATGGTTAAAGAACATCCCTCAATAAAAGAATCAGCAGAAGAGGGTTCTAAAAATAACTTAATGCTAACAAGCTTAAAAATTGCCCTAGACAGAATAGATAATTCTCAAAGCTACGTTAGGAAAGCGGAGCAAGGGATAGATGTCGGAGGTAGTTCTGGCAGAAGAATATATGGTCGCACTGGCAGTAGAGCAAGCTAGAAAAAATACCTAGTCTTGACTAGGCTGGCTTTTCGCTCTTAGCTTAGCTCCTAAGCTCGATCGAGAAACTTTTCTAGTAGATGCTGTTCTTACACCTACCATCGCAGTATTTAAAGCACTGCTAGCATTCGTAGTAACTGGACTAGCGGCTCTCTCTTCAGGGATTATAGTAGTCTCTGCGAGCCTCTCTGGGTTCATTGAACCATTAAAAAGCTCTTGCAGAGCGGCTGTCGCTTTTTTTAAACGACGAGAAACCTGCATCTGAGATATACCTAATATTTGAGCCACATCCGACTGTGGAGTATCCTGAAAATAAATTAAATCAATTATCTCTGCTAAAGGTGGTTTCAGCTTAGTAATCATTTCTTTCACTGTCATGAAGTCCTCACGGACATCATTACGGCGATATTCACGTAAATCAGCAAGAGTATCTACTAAGGAAGTATCATTTTCAGAAGGATTTGGGCTTATAGTCTGATCCAAAGAAACTAAAGTCTTTCTTCTATCAACTTCATAAGCCTCTTTAATCTTAGTTTCTTTAACATCAGTAAGTACACTCGCTATTTCTAAATCAGTCGGATCTCTACCGAATTCAGCTCTTAACTTCTGTACTACTTTATTAATCCTGAAACTAAGCTCTTGAAGTTCTCTCGGTGCACGAATCATAGAAGTTTTATCTCTAAGATAGTGACGAATTTCACCTGTAATTAAGTGTGTCGCATAAGTCGTGAAACGCGCTCCAGCATCTGGATTAAAGTAATCTATAGCCTTAATTAAACCTATAGAACCTATTTGAATTAAGTCATCTACAGGGTCAGTACTTCTTCGTGCTAAACCATGAGCTATTTTCTTTACTAAAACGAAGTTAATATTTACTAGCTTATCTCTAAGTTTCTTATCCTTAGTTTTAGCGTAATCTGCTAAAAGCTTATGAATTTCTTCGGTTTTCTCTTTTTTTTGTTTCTGTTTTTCCATTAATTAATGCTCGAACCCAAAACTAACTTAAATAGACAACAATATTAAAGATAAACTCTCTATTGCTTTCTTTAAATAAAGTGTAACATTAAGTGCTTTCTTTGGGTTAATCAGGAAAAAATGACAAAGTCATCATATTTTTATGACAAACGTGTCAGTTTTTGATATATTATTTATTAAGAAAATTATGAATATGGGATCAAAAATTTTGGCCTTCGGTAAGGCCCTGCCAACGAAGGTAGTAAGTAACTTTGATTTAGAGTCACTGATGGATACCTCTGATGAGTGGATAACACAGCGAACGGGAATTAAAGAACGCCGTGTAGTCGATGAATCGAAAGGAGAGAATGCCACTAGCTTAGCTGCTGCTGCTGCTAAGTCGTGCTTCCAGCAAGCAGAGAAACTGAATCCAGGTCTAAATTTCAATCGTAACGATATAGACCTTATCATCTGCTCTACTGCTACTAGTGACAATCTTTTTCCTTCTACAGCCTGCATGGTACAGAGTCTCTTAGGAATAGATTGCTGTGCTGCTTTTGATATTTCAGCAGCTTGCACTGGCTTTATCTACGCATTAAACATCGCAGATAACTTCATTAAGTCTGGTCAGTATAAAAATGTTTTAGTTCTTTCAGTAGATTTAATGTCTCGTTATGTAGACTGGGCCGATAGAAGAACTGCGGTCATATTCGGAGATGGTGCTGGAGCGGTTTTACTGACAGCAGTCGAAGAATCAGAGGCCTCATTTAAATCTTTTTATTTAAATGCAAAAGCAGATAAAGATTTGGTTTTATGCCTTAAAAACACTCGCTCACACTACCCAGTGAAAGCAGCAGATATAGATACTAAGCCAGAAATGGTCGAAATGAATGGCCAAGCTGTTTACCACTTCGCGGTCAAAGCTTTACCTGAATCTATTGAGCAGGCCTGCACAAAAGCGAATGTAGATCCTTCTACTATAGACTGGGTAGTACCACATCAAGCTAACTACAGAATCCTAGAAAGTGCAGCTAAAAGATTTAATTTACCTATGGATAAATTTATCTGCAATATAGAGAAATACGGTAACACTAGCTCTGCAAGTATCCCAATAGCCTTTTATGAAGCTATCGAAGAGGGTAGAATCGTAAAAAATGGTAAAAAACAATTAATTGCGATGGCAGGCTTTGGGGCAGGAATGACTTGGGGAGCGACTTTAATCGAGTTTTAATATATTTCACGCCCTCAATAAAAATCATGCGCATACTACATACCATGCTTAGAGTAAATGATCTGGAAGAATCTAAAAAATTCTATACAGAAATACTTGGTATGAGCATACTCAGAGAAAAAGAATATCCAGATGGTAAATTTACTCTGTGTTTTCTTGGCTATGGTAAGGAAGAGGAAAACGCCGTACTAGAGCTAACTTATAACTGGGGACAGTCAGAATATAATCTGGGAAATGCTTTCGGACATATAGCACTAGAGGTAGATGATATCTATAAAGCCTGCCGTGAAATAAAAGAGAAAGGTGGATTAGTCACTAGGGAAGCAGGCCCAATGAAGCATGGCACTACGGTAATAGCCTTCGTAAAAGATCCTAATGGCTATTCGATTGAATTAATAGAGAAGAAAATTTTATGATAAATAAAGTAATAAGCAGTAAATAAGAATAATGTCACGTGCGACAGCATACAAAATTTACAAACCAGTTCTAATTGAAAAAACATAATATACATATAATAAGCAGCCATTAAAACTAGAAAAATCAAAAAGCTCTCAAAGACTCTCTGTATCTTTATTAGCTCAGCTTCTGCTTTTTCATTTTCTTTTGCCTTTTCATCTAAATCACCTGTAGAATCAAGATCCGGGTGTAGCTTACCAAAGTACAATCTCGAGTACATATAACAAAGAAGGCTAAAACTGACTAAACCATAAACTGGTGTCGGTATGCCAAATAGAAGGGCATACTTAGATAGCATTACAGCATCGCAATCTGTAGTACAGGCAAGCGAATGTATGTCAGCAAGTATATCCTTAAAGTAATAAAAATTAATATATTTATAGGCCAGCACAGCACTATTAATAATCAAGACCCCCAGCAGCATAAAGGGTACTATCGGAAAAGACTGATTTTTTTGTTGCTCAGACATAATATTGTAAAATCATAGCTAATGAGATTCGCTTTCGCATTCTTAATGTTAATAATCTTACAATCTTGCTCACTAATTCATAGTGATATAGCTGCTAGTCCGAATCAGCCAAATAATTCCGCGAAGACTAATGTTAAATCTGCGACTAATCCAGATATAGCAGAGCCTAAATTTCGTGAAGGTGATAATGTTTCATCGTTTTTAAAAGCTACGAAAGTAAGAGATAGAACCTTAAAAGTTAGATATTTGCATGAGTTTATAGATAAGCGTAATAAGACTATTTTTATTGCAGTTAAGCCCGACTGTGTTTTTTGCGAAACTTTACTAGCTACTATGCAGAACTATTCGACTAAAACTAAATTTAAAAATAAAATAGTTTTCTTTACTGACGCTAAACACGCATCTATAGATGCTTTTCTAAAAAAATCTAATGAATATTCACAGATACCAGCCACTTGGCTTTATGATGACCAAGATAAATTCGCTGAAACCTTTATACTATCAGCCTTCCCACGCTTTCTAATCATAGACCCTAAACATAAATTAGTTAAAGATCAGCGAGGTTTAGTACCACCTGCTAACCGAGAGAGTTTAAAAGGTTTAGAAATAGCTCAAATTTTAGAGAAAATTTCTGAAGCTACTGTAGAGTGGCTAAAAGTACAATAAGGTAAACTATTTTTATGATAAAAACGATAAAAGATCTAGCTCCTAATGAAATTAAGTCTAAAAGAGTTTTAATGCGAGTAGACTTTAATGTTCCACAGGATAAAAATCTAAACATCACTGATGACTCTAGAATAGTCGCGGCACTGCCTTCTATTAAATATTTAACTGAGCGTGGAGCGAGGCTAATACTAGTCACTCACTTAGGTAGACCTAAAGGTATAGAAGATAAGTATAAATTAGACCCAGTAGCGAAGCACCTTTCAGCTCTTTTAGGTACAGAAGTTAAAAAGCTTAATGATTCTATTGGTAAAGAAGTTGCAGAAGAAATTAATAAGCTAAAAGACTCTGAAATCTGTTTACTCGAGAATATTAGATTTTATAAAGAGGAAGAAGAAAATAATCAAGATTTCTGTAAACAACTCGCTTCCCTAGCAGATCTTTATGTAAATGATGCCTTCGGCACCGCTCACCGTGCCCATGCTAGTACAGCAGGAGTAGCTAGTTACTTAAGTCCAGCGGTAGCTGGCTTTCTTATCGAGAAAGAAGTAAAAATGTTAGGCAGTAAATTAGATAATCCAGAAAGACCATTCTTAGCGATTATCGGTGGCTCTAAAATCAGCAGTAAAATAGCGGTCTTAAATACTTTAGTAAAAAAAGTAGATACATTGATTATCGGTGGCGGTATGGCTTATACCTTTTTAAAGGCTAGGGGTGGCAGTATCGGAAAGAGTATCTGTGAAGATTCTCAGCTAGAAGTAGCTAGGCATATATGTGCTTTAGCCGATGAAAATAATACAGCACTTTTACTACCAGAAGATGTAGTAGCTACAGCAGCTTTAGATGCGGAAGCTAATGAAATTAATGTATTCGATAAATATGGCAGAGATGATGTTTTTGAAACCAAAATATTAGCCGCAGATAAAATCCCTGCTAATATGCAAGGCATGGATATAGGCCCTGCGACGAGGCTTAAATTTGCAAATCTTATAAGCCAGTCTAAGACTGTGTTATGGAATGGTCCAGTAGGAGTCTTTGAATATGCGATGTTCGATCAGGGTACTAAAGAAATCGCTGAAGCTCTAATGAATTTAACCGCTAAAGGCGGAGCGACTATAGTCGGTGGCGGTGATTCAGTCGCAGCTATAGAAAAGTATGCTTTCGCTAAAGATAAATTTACTCACGTAAGCACTGGTGGTGGAGCTTCTTTAGAGTTTTTAGAAGGGCAGGTTTTGCCAGGAGTAGACTGTCTAGATAAAAAAGAAGGTCTAGATAGTTTAGAAAGCAGTCCAGCTGCTACAAAAAGCTTTGCTGAAGAATTAAGGAGCTTAAGCAGCTAAGCAATCTAGCTTAGCAGCAGTGAGTGACTTACTTAATAAAAGATATAAATGTTAAAAGTTATTAGTCTTGTTGCTAGCCTCACTTTTATTAGTAAGATCCTAGGTCTAGTTAGAGATCTAGTTATAGCTCATTATTTCGGTACTTCTGTATATTCAGATGCTTTTAATCTAGCTTATCTTTTCACTGGAAATATATTTATTATCTTTGGCTGTATCGGTGGCCCCATCTATAATTCAGTAGTCGCTATTCTTCCTAAAGTTAATAGATCTACACAAAAACCTTTTCTGAAGAAGATTCTATGGCAATCCATCATCATATTTTCTATAGTAGCTGCAATTATATATTTCGCTAAACCTTATATACTCAATCTATTTATAGATAAAGCTCTCAGACCAGAGTACTTTAATTTAACGTTATCTAATATAGATCTACTGCTGATTCTAATAATTATTACTGGTCCAAATGCTATTATAGGCGCACTTTTAAATATCTATAAAAAATATTATATGTCTAGCCTATCGCCTGCTATCACGAATATAACCCTAATTTTAGCGGTGATGATTAGTAACGCTAGCCTTTTTGGGATGTCTCTAGCCTTAGGAACCACTGTAGGTGGTCTTATCGCTTTATTTATACAATGGCCTGCCTTTAAAAAGATTATGGATAAAGGCTATAAGAGTATTAAGATATATAGCAGTGAAATTAAAGAGTTTAATAATATTCTTTATCCTGCTTTACTAAGCACAGGATTCGCTCAGATAATGACTTTTGTCGATGGCTTCTTCTGCCGTGGTTTAGAGGAAGGGTCATGGACAGCCTTAACTCTATCTAGCAGATTGATACAGATGCCTATGGGAATTTTAATCACAGCAGTCTTAGTTCCATTTTTCCCTAAGATTTCAGTTTTAATGAAACAAAATAATTTAGCTGAAATAAAAAAACGTTTGATTAAACTCAATTTAAACTTAGTCCTAGTCTGTATTCCAGCCGTGATTATTGGCTCCATTTGGCACGAAGAGATCATTCGCATTATCTTTGAGAGAGGTGCATTCAATGAGAGGTCTACAGAAATGGTCTCCTCTTTATTTTATTATTTCAGCTTAGGAGCTATTCCTTATGTACTAAAAGAGTTTTTAGTAAGAACTTTCTATAGCTTTGGTGATAGTAGAACCCCGCTCTACGTGATGCTTGTAACTATTCTACTTAAGGCGGGACTAAATTATACGCTAATTCCAATCATGGGCTTAAAAGCTTTAGCCTTCTCTATGATGCTGTTAAATATTGTCAGTTTTCTTGCTCTTTTGATATTTTTTATAGTGAGATTTAAAAAATTATCACGAAATTAACGTAAAATTTGGATATATGTCCAAATTTTACGTTAATCCCAATATTTATTTCTATGCATTTAGTGAAGATTGGATAGCTGAAAGAATGTTATTTATTGCTGGGACATGACTAGTCGGGAAGACGACTTACGCTAAAAAAAAGATCTCAGAGTTAGGTGGTAATTATTTTACTTGGGATGATAGAAATGTGAGAACAGCCTATGCTAAAGATAGTGGATTTTTCGCAGAATTAACTAAACCTCGTGAATTAGTAGTTTTCGATGAAATCCATAAAATTAAAAATTGGAAGAATATTCTTAAAGGTGCATATGATATCTATAAGAGCGACTTTCGCTTTTTAATTACAGGAAGTGCTAAATTAGACACTTTTCGCAGATCTGGTGACTCTTTGGTAGGCAGATATTTTCTAACACATATGCTGCCACTATCTCTAGGAGACCTTTCTAATAGTAATTTTTATGAATTTAATTCAGCAGAAGATTTATTAATTAATGCTCATAACCGATCTAGCCGCCAGATTAACTTTCGAGAAGAATTAGATTCACTAATACACTTAAGTGGCTTCCCTGAAGCATTTTTTAAAGGTCAAGAAACTTTTACTCGAAGATGGCAAAATCAACACCAAGAACTCTAAATCAGAGAAGATCTTAGAGATCTAACTAATATAAAAAGTCTTGATAATGTGGAAAATCTTGTTGATCTTTTAAAGCCACGAGTAAGTAACGTTTGCTCTATAGATTCGCTAGCCAAAATACTAGAAGTAGACTATAAATCTGTCAAACAGTGGCTTTTATATTTAGAAAAAATCATGCTGATATATTCTATTAAACCTTGGAATAAGAAAATTAACAGGTCTCTTCATAAAAATTCTAAATTCTATTTCTATGATTGGTCTTGCATAAAGGATATTGGAGCTAAATTAGAAAATTTTGTCGCCTCACAGCTTTTAAAGACCTGCATCTTATACCAAGATAGATTCGGTTATAAGTATGACTTACACTATATCAGGAATTACGATGGCTTAGAGGTAGATTTTTTAATCAGTCGTGACTCAGAACCTTGGCTATTAGTAGAAGTAAAAAATGGTAAACCTGATATCTCACCTGCCTTACATAAATTTAAGAAAGAACTCAAAGTCCCAGCCATAGTTTTAACTAATCAGCCAAATTTCAATGATAGACGCAAAGATGGTATAAGCATTATGAGCTTAGAAAGATTTCTTTCTGTTTTAGCTTAGTAAACTCAGAAGCATACTCAAATCCCCCTAAATTTTCTCTAAAAACTCCTTAGAGCGCTTTTTAATTAAAGCTAATTTCTCTTCATCAAAGTTTTCCAGATTTTTATAAGCAAATGCCAATCTATGATTAGCTTTCAGCTCTGCTGCTTTGCGATGAATAAAGTCACTATATAAATAATTAAAAGGACAGGCATTTTCACTAGTTTTTTCTTTTACATCATACTTACAATTTTTACAGAAATTAGACATTTTATTAATATAAGCACCACTTGCTGCATAAGGTTTAGTCGCCAATTTACCAGCATCAGCATATAGAGCCATTCCTACAGTATTAGGTAATTCCACCCACTCATAAGCATCAGCATATACACTAAGATACCATTCGTGTACTTCTCTAGGATTGAGTCCAGCTATGAGAGCAAAATTACCAGTAAGCATAAGCCTCTGTATATGATGAGAATAAGCGTTTTCTTTGGTCTGTTTAATCACCTGCTTTAAGCAGTTCATATCAGCCTTCTCTGGCTCCCAATAAAACTCAGGTAATTGCTTATACGCTTGTAGAGAATTGCTATTCACATAATCTGGCATATACAGCCAATAAATCCCTCTAATGAACTCTCTCCAACCAAGTATCTGTCTAATAAAGCCTTCTACTGCATTAATAGGTGCAGAACCTTTAAAATATTCAGATTCCGCTAATTTACAGATCTCTGAGGGATCTAGAAGCCCAATATTAATATACTGCGAAAGAATACTGTGATAAATAAAAGCCTCATTCTCTAGCATGGCATCCTGATATTTACCGAAATTCACTAAGAAATCTTTTAAGAAAATTTCCAAACATTTTCTGGCATCCCTCTCAGTAACAGCGAAATAAAAAGGTTCTATGTCACCGAAATAATCACTAAATTTTTCTTCTACTAGACTTATAACATCTTTAGTAATCTCATCTATCTCTGGATTAAAACGCTCTGGCAAAGCTAAAAGCTTTTTATCATTTAAAGTCTCACGGTTATCATGATCATAATTCCATTTCCCGCCTATCGGTTTCTTTTTATTATCGATTAAAATATTATTCTTCTTTCGCATCTCACGATAAAAATTTTCCATAATCAAGCTTTTTTTACCTTTAGCCCAATCTCTAAACTCATCTTTAGTACAGAAGAAACGCAGATCCTCTCTAAGTTCTAAGCCTAAATTAAATTCATGTAGTAGGTTCACCCAGGATTTCTGCCTCTCTAGGACCCTGTATTCAGAAGCTTCTGTACTAATTAATCTAGTATAAGACTTAGCCTGAGAAGAGCGTACACGAATAAACTCTATAAGTGTCTCAGTAAAAGAACTGCGGCTTTCTTTATCTGTAAGTTTAATATAATGTACTTTAAAACCGTTCTCCGTAAG
>DAISHM010000010.1:0-12298 GCA_036822535.1 Candidatus Caenarcanales bacterium | reverse complement strand
TTAAAAAACGGGTTTTACCGATAGAAACTATACTTTGAGCCGAGTGTATATTTTGCGCTAGTAGAGAATTGGCTTTTTTATAATGAGGCACTAACCTAAATACTCGCTGTAAGGATTTGAGTTCTTCTGTAAATGAAGCTAACTCTTTTCTATTAATATTCTTTTCTTTAATATATAGATCTAGATTATCTTTCTGTAAATCAAAATCTTCATTCTTAGTCAGAAAGCTTTTTATAGCCTCATGATTTTTCAGACTAGTATTTTTTTCTCTAAATAGCTGTGCTGTATAAGCGACAGAAGGATAGGTCTTCTCCATTTTACGTACTATAGAAGAAGCGTGTATATTAATTAAACCTCTTTCTAAGGGCTTTCCAGCTAAGTCGACACTGTCAGCGACTTTTACTAACTCATCACGCCAAGCCACTTTATTTAACTTAGCTAGTTTACGAATATCTTCTTTCTTCGTGATATTCATAGATTCAGCCACTCGCTTAATAATTGGCTCATCAAAGCCTAAAATCTCTCCTAGAGCTAGCTTTGTCTCTGCTTCATTAAACTTAGCTTTATCTGTAAAGAAGACCTCACGCTGAATATCTTTTAGTAATGCACTAATATTTTTCTTATTCTTCTCAGCTAAATTATTAAAATCAGCAAGCTTATTCTCTGTAACTAAGTTACTGATTAAATCTAAAACCTTACGTGGATGCTCTGCTGAATAATAATCCTCAGCAGCTTTTTTATACTGAGAAAGTATTTCTAAATAACGTTTTACTTCGACTAATAAATCAGCACTAATAATCTGCTCTTTAGCAGCAGCATTCAGATCTTCTTCTATAGTCTTAACTGCAATTAAACTAAAATCATAAAGTAAACTACGAATATCGCTATCTATATTAATTACAAACCTAACTTTAAAAGTTTTAAGAGAATTTTCTTTAATGACAGTCTCTTTGCGGAAAAGACCATAGAAAAACTCTGCATTAATTTTAGACATAGCACTCAAACGCTGTGCTAGAACTAAATATTCAATTTTCTCACGCTCTATTTCTGCTTCTCTAGAAAGGAAAGTCACATCCTGTGTTTCTTCATTTTCACTAATATCAGTGATTGCTACTTTCCCAGCGAGGAAACTAACTAGCTTGAAGACATGATCATACTCTATAAACTCGACTGGAACAGCTTTATCAATAATTACATTAATCTCTTCACGCTGAGCGGCATTATATCTAATATTTTTAGTCTCGGTAGAATAAATTAAAGTATCTTTTTCTCTAGTAAAGACTTTTACAGATATATCTGCTGATTTTTTGCCTCTACCACTTAGCTGACTGTGAGACCAATTAATTTTATAACGACCATCTTTATCTGTAACAGCCTCACCTAAAAGCTCTTCGCTACGCATATCACGGTCAAAAATCTTTACAATAAGATTCGCTAAGGGTTCATTATCAATATTACTGAGTCTTCCTTTGACTACATTTAAGTTTCTATTATTTTCTTTGATTGTTGTTTGCATAATTTTGCTTTAATTTAAAAAATTTTTCAGCTAAAATCCTATTACCTTGCAGCACCAACTGCAACGAGTTCTGGCTGAAGAACAGCGGGATCTCTTGCAGGTAAAGTACGTAAAGAGCGTGCATCAAGCCAGCGACCGATCTCTAAATTTTCATGAGTACCATATCTATATAATGGATCTGTATCAGGAGAGAGACCACGAGTATAAGCATCTTTTATCATCCATCCACGAGCTATCACCGCTATCTCACCATCCAAATTAGCAAATCCATCAAACGGTCCCCACTGTCCAGGTTGCAGACCAGCAGTATTTCTACCTCCATCACCACTACGGGTATAAAACGCCCTAGGCCCCTCTGGTGTAGCCACTGTAACTACTCTACGTGGTAATGGAGAAGTATTATCTGGATCTAAAACTGAGCCATGTTGTTGAATTATATAACGATTTCCTGTTCTAGCAGAAAGCCAACTCAAACCTCTTGATCTAGCACTTAAACCTCTCAAATAACCACCTTGAAAAGCTCTCGTCCCTAGACTATTTATAGCAGGACCTAGAGTGCTATTTAAGACAGCACCACCAGCAGCACCAGAACTCGCTGCTGAGCCTACTCTATCCATATCCAGACCACCTCGTCTAGAAGCCTCTCCACTAACTACTTGCCTAGTAGCCTCATGTGTAGCACCACCTAGTGAACCAGCAGCAGCACCAGTAGCTACTCTAGTAGCCGTCCTAGTAGCGACACCTACCGCTCCTGAAGAACGAGAAGCAGCACTAACAGCTGTTACCGCACGAGCTGCCGTAGATGCATTTCCCGCAGTAGTCGCAGCCCTAGCAGCAGCTACAGTACCTCTAGCTCCAGCACTGAGAGCAGCACCCACGCCAGCAGTTACCACACCAGCTACAGCACCACTGACCGCAGCATCTCTCACTTCACTTCTAGTCGGTAAACGTCTTTCAGTAATTCCCGTAACGGTAGCAGTAGCAGCTACAGAGCCAGCTGCACCAGCAGCACCAGCTACGACTACAGAACCGACTGCTGTAGCAGCAGTAGCTGCTCCACCACTAAGCCCTGCCGCTCCTACAGCAGCACCTAAAGCTGCCGTACCCACTCCTGCCGTAGCTACAGTAACTACGACTGCGACTACGACGACTGCTGCGACTAAAGCTACAGTACTAGCACTAGGCCACTCTATTTCACCACTGGGATCAGAACTCGTAATAGGTCTATTACCTGCATAAGCATATAAATTCACACCATCACCGATGCCTATAGGATCTGCACTTAACCACCTTCCTAGCCAAGGCATATAGTAACGAGCATCATGATAGCTAAGTCCAGTCTCTTCGTCTCTCTCCATTCCTGTATATCGATAGCGTTTAGCTGCTGACTTAATACTCGCATTTTTAGCTTGATATGCTGTAGTACCAAAAGGATGATACTCTTCATAACTTATGACTTCTGCATTAATATCTATTTCTAAGCTTGCTGAACCTATATGATTATGTAATTGATAGCGAACTAAATGTTTTTCAGTATTATCGTCTATATTATTTCTAGTCTCAATAAGAGCGAAGCGCTTACCCTTATCAATTAAGCTTAAAGAAACTCTTCTTAGATTACTGTGAGTACCACTATGCTTGCGGTATAGCTCATAGCCAGCTATATATATTCTCTCATCTTTCTTAGTAGGAATCTCAGTAGGATTAGCTTGATTCTCAGTAATTTTACGAATACGTTTACCATCCTTATCGTACTGATAATAAGTAGTCTCTGGGGTACCTCCATCATAACGCCTTTGGCGAATGGTTTTTACCACCTCTTCTTTAAAATTCCAGCCTATTTCATCTAAATTACTAATCGCTGTCATATAGCCATGTGCAGCATGATGAGTATAATTATAAGTAAAAGAATTTAATCCCTGACCGACTACCGTACTTAAAAGACGATTACTGTTAGCAGCATAATTATAATTTCTAGTCCAATTATTTAAAGCTGCTTGGTGACGCATTTCTAAAATATTACCTACTGAATCATAGCTATAAGATTGAGTAAAATTCCTCATCGCTAAAGGATCACCGTAATTCAGTTCTAAGCTAAAATCACTATCATGCCAGTTATCTGAATTACTATAAGTTAAAGCCCTATTATTCTCTCTAGCACTAGCTTCTGTAAGTCGATAAAGAGCATCATAGCTATAAGAAGCAAGAGAATTAATTTTCTCATTATTAAAAAATACAGTAGGCGTATTTTTATTTTCGATATGCGTAATATTACCTACTGGATCATATGTATAAAACCAATCCTGTAAAGGATCACCATTTGCACGTTTAGATCTCAAGCGATTCAGACGATAGTTTTCCTTATCATAAAAGAATTCTGTAACTACTCCATTACCATAAACGACACGATTATGTACTCCACGTTCGTTATAATCTATATCACTTACATAAACAGTCTCTAGATCTGGGTCTAAATGTTTTATACTCTGCGTTTTTAAAAGAGTACCTTCACCATAAGTAGCAGTAATAATATCACCATTAGGGGTGATCTGCCGTCTCATACGCCCTAAAGCGTCAGTCTCTGTGCTAAAAGTAAAAAACTCTGTAGTATCTAAATCACTGATTAAATTAGCATCCGTCCAATTACTTAGTTCTTTATATTTACTAAAAAGCTTTCTAGTAGTACTTTTGGGTTGTCCAGCGAAATCATACTCTAAAGTTTCTTGCAGCCCTGCGGTATCATAATGCCTAATCACCTTGCCTCGCAAATTTTTCAATTCTGGATTAGTTTCTAATTCACCATAAACTATACGCTCAAATATATTGTTTAGAGGACTAGCCGCATCTCCGCCTCTTACTCTCGTTAAAGTCGGGCGATGTAGAATATCATAACTATATTCAAATACATGGTTACGCTCATCCCAAGTTCGCAGAGGGCTACCCATAATATTTGCCATACGCCAATGTTTGCCAGCATCCATACTATCGTGATAAACATTGTTACCGAGTATGTCGTATTTATAGCTAATGACAGTATTACCTCGTGCATCAATAACTTTTAATAAATTACCCTCTATATCACGCTCTGTATAAGTCTCATAAAACTCATCAGCATTAGTAAGTAGATTTTTATTATGACTAAGAGATAATACAGTGCGGCTATGACTATCGAAGTGATCTACCGTAGGAGTTTCCGCATGCCTAGCAGCTTTATCAGCAGCAAGCTTCTCTCTAGCAGGATCTTTAGCTTCACTAATTAATTTAGTATCTATAAGACGATTACTACGATCTGTATACCAATCTGATCTGAGTATAGTGTCATTAAGATCATATTTAATTTCTTTCCAAGCACTAAATATAGTCTCTGTAAAAGAACCGTTAGGCATCACAGTTTTAACTAAACGACCACTGACATCATAGTAATTAATAGGACTGAAACCAGTTTCTACTAACTCTTTAAAGTCTTCATAACGGTGAGTCACAGAAAAAAATGGCTCATATTGCTTTACTGGATTGCCTTTATTATTAATTACTGTTTTACCATTTCCCAACCAACGCAGCTTCTTAGGATTAAATTCCGCAGTATTAATCTCTGTTAGAGAATAAGTATTATCAGAGTTTAAAGTAACTTTTTTAGCTAAACCTGGCTCTGCCTGAACTTTCTTTAGAACTACTTTCCCTGAAGCATTAGAATAATCGAAGGCTATTTGCACCGCCGAATTAGCATTATCTCTAAAATGCTCTTCCCTACTGATAGATGCGACTAAAACTGGTTTTTTTCTCAATTTATAATTCTGAAGATCATAAACGAAATAACTAGTGGCATGCTTCAATAAAGCTTTTGCATTAGCAGTAAGTATTTGAGAATCATCTGTATTTAAAAATTCATCTAGGAGAAGCTTCTCTGCATCAGTTTGATACTCTGTGATACCGTCTAAATCATCTGCTTCATCGGCTTTACCAAAAAGAGCCATCGCCTTTACTAAACCTAATTCATTAGAAATAGTCTCAGAAATATTATTATTTACATCTCTAAGTCTCTCTGGAGCTAAAGTACGAAAATTAAAACGCTCCACTGTATTTTTATTAGCTAGTGCATCTTCAGTCTCTTCAATAAAAAGATGATAGTCTGCATAATATTTAACTTTATTTCTAGCACCATAAGGATCTCGGTAAGCTATAGGTAAATAGAAACGATTAGCTGCAATTAAAGGCGTTTCGGATGAACTAATATATTCACTTATGCCAGAACGCACCCACCAATTAGTATCTGGAATAGCATTTTCATCTAGAGTATGAGTATATTTAGCCTCTAGCATTAAATTATTTAGCTCTGCTGGATTAGCTTTAGCCGAAAATATATTATTAAGTAAGTCTGGCGTATAAGCTAATTGATAATTCTCATAGGGTAAAGCTAAAGATTCTAGGTGATGTAGAGCAAGTGGATCTCTGAGATTATTACTATAGTATAAAGTGCGTACATGCTCAGTGATTCTTTTCACTGGACTAGCTGCTGGACTATTTTTCAGATGATAGGGAATTTCCACTGCTGTATCTAAAATATCTTTAAAATCTTCTATCTGATAATAAAAGCCTAGCTTACTAAGTCCTTTCAGTTCATAAGTCTTCACTTCTGAAGCCATTCTTAAAAGATAAGTATCTTCATTAAAGACATCATTAGTAAAGCGTTTCTCTACGTAACCAATCACTGATTGATTTTGAGCAAGCTGCACTAGAGCAGGCAAACTGGTATCATTTATCAAGCGAGGATATACTATTGATGCAGATTCTAGAATATTTGCATATTCATCGACTTTAATATTTAAAGTATGAGCAATACGAGGGTCATCTATTTCTCTATCATAGTTATAAACAAGACTTTCATTTTCTTTAACTATAAAAACCGCATGCTTATTTTTGCCTTTAGGCTGCAAGAGTTCTACGAAATAATTAGAAACATTTACGGAAAAAGGGCTTAACTGTTTTTTTATCTGCTCTAAGCTAGCAGCTAGTTCTGGAGCATCATGAGCAAATAATTCTTTTCTAAGATTATTAGATTTACATGCCCTATAAGCCTCTCTATACTCATCTGGACTAAGTTTATCTATATAAGAATCTCCCAGCGCTGGACTCATAACTATACGAATCTCTTCTAGATCTTTTTCATGATTAGTGATACTAAAACCAGCTCTCAGCATCTCTTGCTGCCAGTATGTCTCAGTTAAAAAATTAGATATCTTTTCTTTAGCTTGAAAAGCACCAGTATGAAACCAGCTTTTAGTGATCACTGGCTCCTGATGTAATTCAGCATCAACTATATTAGAGGCAGCAGATTTAACCCAATGAGCGAAATGCTCAGTATCAGTTTGTTCTACTAGTGCAAAGCCCCTAAACTCCGCTTCATCATGATCATAATAGCCATGATGATATTTATAAGAACTAGTGAAACGATGACCAGTAACCGCATCTACAGTCTCCACTTTAGATACACAGTAGACTGGAAAATGTAACTTAGTCGCCCACTCTTTACCGAATAGCTTATCTTCTAAATAAAATTTAGTAGAAGCAGTATATTCTAAATTAACTTCCTTCCCTAAATTATTTTTATAAGAAGTCATAATATGAGGCTTCTTACTATTCATTAGATCTATGTAGCGTAAAGGACGATGAGCATCTTTCAGAAGAGGACTAGACCATACTATACAAGAAAGTCCTGTGCCTAAAAGATCTACAGCAAAAACTTTCGTAAAAGCATGCAATTCTGGAAAAGCTTCTATGGTAAAAGGCTCTTTTTTAAAGCTATTACCATTTAAATTCATCCAACAAGAAAATTTATTTTCAGCTAAATAAATAATGTCAGTAGCACCAGAAGCGTCTATATCAGCAAATCTAATAAAGTTAGGATTAAAACTATGCTCATCATCAAAGACTGGACTAGAATCCATAGTCACCTTAGCCCCAAATCTGCCGTAACCTAGATTAGGCCAATAAACTACAGCACTATTGGTAATTTTTACTATATCTATTAAACCATCACCAGACATATCAGCTAAGAATATGCTTTGCTTAGAATCATTAAAAAGTAAACGAGGTTTGAGATCTTCTTCTCCAGATTGATAAACAACATGCCTATCGCTAAAGCCTTCTTTACCAGCGGATTCATACCAAGTAAAGACTTCATCCTCTATCATAAGAACATCAGCTTTACCATCACCATTCAAATCAATAAACCGCATGTTATCGCTGTTAAGATTGACATTTGGGATTTTTTTAAAACTAACAAAATTCTGCCAATCCTCATCATCAGAGACTTCAAAGTAACCTTTTAATTCACTATTGAAACTCACTAACTGCTTAAGACCATTTGCCTCTAGATCAGATAACTGCAAATCTGATCCTAGCCCATGAAAGCTAGGCTTAGAAAGCACACAGCGAGCTGGACTAAAATTAGCCCCTCCTAAATTCTGTTTATAATACCAAGCAGAATTTTTCTCGGTTAGTATTCCTGCTATTCCTTCGTTATACAAATCAGTAAACTGATAATTAGCTTCACTCAAACCACTAGGCAGATTCACTAAAGCCTCTTCATGAAGCTCTTTGAGCTCCTTATTCCACTCATGTGCCTGATAGGTAAACTCTGTATCTGGCATGGCTAAGCTGGTATAAGTAGAATCTTCTTTCTTAATATAACCCAGCCCTCTAACGGCTTTCAGGAAAGTAAGACCTTCTAAATTTTCACTATAAGTAAAATTTACCGATTTAATTAAAGCAGAGCCTTCTACTAACTCAGAGAAAAAATGAAACAGTAAAACTCTTTTACAAAGACGTGTAGTCCTGATTTCAAAGCCAGATTTATAACTAGAGAAAGCATCCGCTCTATAATCCCAAACATTTATGGTATCTGGGCTATCAGTAATTTCTAAACTACCGTAATCAAATACTGTCTGGAAAAGATAATCTGTCTCTAATGGATATGCATCACCTAATTTTTTATAGGGAGTTTTATTTCCATAAAGCACTTTACTTAGATAAAGATTAGTATAACTAAGCTTAGAATCTTTTAAGCGATGCTGATTATGAGCTAGACTCTCATCTAAACCGACAGTATCTTCAGTTTGGTAAACATAATGAGCACAATTCCCTTTGTCATCAAAGGTAAATTCTGGCAGCCATTCATATATTTTTAAATCATTCTCTGGATCAGTGATACAAGAATTTTCTGTCCAGCCATAAAGAGTAGTCAGATTAGCCTGAGATACCACTCGCCATTTAATCCGTGAAGTATTTTTATCTGTCCATCTCTCTATAAGCGAAAAAGCAGATTCTATACGAGGTATATAGCGTCTAATCGTGTATAAACCATCACTAGAATTTTTTTCATCAATAATGTAATCCCCATGAGCATCTAAACTAAAAGTGCCATCTAATTCTTTACGAAAAGCTGGAACTAAATCTTCTACTCCCGAAATCATGAATACGTCAGAATCTATAGAATCTAGATAACGAGGGAGAGTTTTTTCAGTTTTTCTTTTAATGCTTATTAGATCTAAAGACCAGCCTAAACCGAATATGCCATTCCCTGAACCAGAATTATAAGTTAGATTGAGCTTAGGACTAAAACCTCTCCCTTCTGAAAAGGGCAAAGGGACAGAAAAAGAAGCCGTAGCATTTACAGCATTAACCGTAAATTTAGAGTCTATACCTCTTAAAGCCCCTCCTCCCTTAGGAAGGCTTAAAGATGGAATATTTATAGTATTAGATTTAGTTTTACCACTACCAGCTGCCAGTAATTTACTAGTGCCCGTACTGCGAGCTTTCTCTTCCATTTGATGCTCTTTCCAGTCTAGCTCAAGCCCCTTTATTTGAGAAGAGCCTCAAGGAGGATATTTGTATTAAAATTAAGCAAATGCCAAAACTAAGCTGCACTAATGATAATAATTCACCAGATACAGAAGTATTCTTTGAATTAAATTTAAAAGAAAAATTCACAGTAAATCCCTTTCTAGAAACAGATTTTAAAAAAGCCAATCATGAACTTAAACAAGATCAAATCTGGCAACGCTATGAAATAAAATTAAAAGCTGCTGAAAACGAACTATATTTTAATTCAAATGATAAAGCTGCAAATGAAGTAAAAGGCTTATTCTGCTTTAATCTAAGCCCACATAATGAGATAAAGCAATTAATCTCAGATCTAGAGAACTTTCTAGATAATGACGAAAAAGAATTTATCTTTGAACCCCTTGAACCCAGCATAGAACTAAAAATTACTAAAAGTCACGCTTCATTATTTAAAGTCGAACTTTGGATAGACTCTGGAAATACCAGCAGCATAATTTATACCTGGGATGCACTAGGGATAAGGTTCATGACTGAAAAAGAAAAGCTAAAGCAGTTTATCGAAGCTTTAAAAGAAAAAGATTTTCATTAAGGGCCGACTATCACTACATTAAATTTGTCTGGATTAATGTATTTTCTAGCTACTTCATTAACTTTCTCTAAACTAATTCCATTAATTATTTCAGCGTAATTTTGAGGATAATCTAAATCCAAATCATAGAGTAACATTTGACTGGCAACATCAGTAACATCCTCATTAGAAGAGAGATTACGCACAGCAAAGGAACCAGTTAAAAATGACTTAGTCGCTTTTAACTCCGTTTCAGTGATACCAGTGTGTAAAAACTCACGTACCGCTTCCTTAGTTAATTCCACAGCTTTCTCTACATTCGCAGGATTGCTACCTAAAGTGATATAGAAAGGACCAGGCACCAAACCTGCTTGGAAAGTCGAACTAATATTATAGACTAAACCATTTTCATCTCTCACCTTAGAACCCAATCTAGACGAAAGAGGACTACCGCCTAAAGCATAATTAGCTATAAATAAAGGATAAAAATCTGGATCTTTTCTAGTTATAAATCCGGCATGCCCCATATAAATCTCAGACTGCTTTTTATGAGCTTTTTTAATATGTTTAATCTTAGGATTCTGAAGTTTTAAGCTTGCAGCACTAGGAATAACAGCCTTATTCTTCTTTTGCCACGGTGTAAAATGGGTCTCTATAAGGCTTTTAGCTTCTTCTGCATTAATATCTCCGACTAAAGAGATTTTCATTTGGTCAAGATTATAATACTTTTGATAAAAGTCTTTTATATCCTTAAGAGTAATTGCCTGTATAGATTTAATTTTCTCTTCACTAGTATGCGCATGAAATATATGACCCTTAGGATATATCAATCGATACATTTCATTTCTCGCTACACTACTAGGAAACTCCTCTTGCTGACGAATCGTATCAATTAACTCTTTTTTTAACTTATCAAACTCAATCTTAGAGAACAAAGGTTCACTGATTATCTCTTTAAATATCGGTAAAACCTTATGTAAATTCTTCTTTAAACTAGAAATCTCTACCGCTGAAGTCTCTTTCCCTGGCTCAAACTCAATATCAGCACCAAAAATATCCAAAGCCTTAGCAATAGCAAATTTATCACGGTGCTTAGAGCCTCTCTCAAGCATACTTGCAGTTAAGTACGCTAAACAAGGTTTTTCTAAATCTAAAGCAGAACCAGCAAAGGTCGAAGCTTTTATATACACTAATGGAATATTATGATCCTCTTTCAGAACAACTTTTAAATTCGGAAATTTTTCTACATTAATCGGCTTTAAAGTGAAATTGAAATTACTAGTGATTATACCTTTAGAATACTTAGGAGCAGTAATCTTTAAGAGTCTCTCTAATTTAGAAGCGTCTAAAGGCTCTACCACAGCTGCACCATAAAACTCTTTATCTGAGCTGTTCTTAGATTTCTTAGTTTTAGCTTTCGCTAAGACTAAAGAATTACCAGGATCCTCTGCTAACTTATACACTACAGTCTTATTACGAGGCACAAAATACTTCTGAGCCACCTTTTTAAGATCAGTCATAGAGACCTTCTTTAGCGACTCATACCAATGAAAATAATTTTCCCAATCTCCCGCTATCGCCTCAAAATATGCTATTTGTAAAGCCTCGTCATAGACCCCATCTCGCTGATAAATAGCAGAAGATTCCACTCTAGCCTTAGCTAAATCCATCTCCTCTTTAGTAATATTGTGTTTTATATCTTCAAGCTCAGCATCTACTATAGCTTCAATTTTCGCTACATCAGCTTCAGGACTCATATTCACCACAATTTTATAAAGAGCAGGATCCTTATTAGATTCAGCATAACCATTAACGTCTATAGCAAGCCCAGTATCTACAAGCTTCTTCGTCAAACGAGAAGAAGTACCATTAAAAAGAATTTCATCAATGATATTTAAAGCAGGTAAATCTGGATGAACAAACTCGGGAATATGGAAAGCCATACCTAAAAGATTTAGCTGACCATCATGGTACATATAAGATTTTCTAAGCTCCTTCTGTACTGGCTCACTCGGAACCTCATGAACTATATTCTCTGCACGCTTATACGCAGAAAAATATTTATCAATTAAATCTAAAGCCAAATCTTTATCAAAATTACCAGCAAGCATAATGAAAGCATTATTCGGAGCATAAAACTTATCATAAAAAGCCCTCATATTTGGCTCTTTAATATTCTCTAAATCAGAACGCCAGCCAATAATAGGATTATGATAAGGATGTTTTTGAAAAGCTGTAGCTCTAAGCTGTTTACCCAAAAGAGTACTAGGATAATTCTCACCACCATTTATTTCAGTTACAATAACGCTTCTCTCCAATTCAATCTCTGCCTTCTCTAAGCGATAATTACGCATACGATCATTTTCTATTTT